>NZ_RZOS01000900.1:0-1081 GCF_004022605.1 Mesorhizobium sp. M4B.F.Ca.ET.089.01.1.1 | reverse complement strand
CCTGAATTTACCGGCGTCGGTGTTTGCCGGCATGACCGCCCTCGGCTTTTTGTCGTACATCATTGGTATCCACAACGTCACCTACGAGCGAGCGGACGGGCTCGTTAAGCAGGTTGGATTCCTTTGGGCCGCAAATTGGACACTCGACTTTATGGTGTTCTTACCGCTGTTTTTCTTCTTCGTTATAGAGTTGCTGGTCTTCTGGAAAAGTGAGGGGCGCAGAAAGCTCGCAGCGCAGGGCGATCAGGTGGAAAGCGACGACGCCTGGTTGCGCAACGTTGACGCTTCCTCGTACACATATTGGTCGGTTTTTTTGATTTGCTTGCTGTTCGCGGGTCTTTTTCAATGGATCGGCGTGTCCTTGATCCCATTGATGAAGGGCGGTGGCAACTATGCCATGGATTGGGGAAAAATAGCTCTTGTGCGTCCTGAGGTCATATCTGTCCCCGAAACAGTCGTTTTTACGGGGCTCGCTTACCTATACATGTGCCTGGTGTTTTATCTTTTCTTCGCAGGTCTCATTTTGCTCTATACGGTTGTTCATGATCTTTGGAGAATTGGAGACGGATTGAAGAAGCTGCCGCATGTTGATCATCAGCAAGAGCTCAATGAAGCCGGCCTCACAGTGATGCGTGGGGTTTTTCGGTGTACTGTTTTGGGGGTTCTGGTCGCCATATGGATGAAGGTCCAAAGCTCTTATCTGGCATCCAGTGGTGAGAATATTGTGGCGTGGTTGGTCGGCGATATCTCTTCGATGTTCCAAGGTCGCGATGATGTGAGCACCGGGTTCCGCTATCGTATGCCGACGCATTTCAGCAGCCTTCTTATCGTTATTTCGACCTGTTTTGTATTTCTGTATGGCTCCATCCGTTTAGGTGTCGAACGTCGGTTTTGTATGCCGTTGTGGAGGATGTCAGCGATCGTAGCGTTACTCGTGGCTGGCTACTTGCTGATCGATGCATTTGCTGGCTTTTCGATCCTTCTGGGCGTTGGAGTGCTGCTCGCAATATACGGCCTGTTTGATCCAGGGTTGGGGCGATGGCGAGCGAGCAAGTTAGGAAACAATCAGAGTGTATCATAG
>NZ_RZOS01000008.1:0-40123 GCF_004022605.1 Mesorhizobium sp. M4B.F.Ca.ET.089.01.1.1 | reverse complement strand
CCTGTTCTTCGGCGTGGCCGGGGGCTGGGCGGCATTGGCGCCGTTGGACAGCGCAGCGGTGGCGCCGGGCGTTGTCAAGGTGGCCGGAGACCGCAAGCTCATCCAGCACCTCGAGGGCGGCATCATCGCGGAGCTGAACGCCGCCAACGGCGATATCGTCAAGGCGGGCAAGGTCCTCCTCCGGCTCGACGACACGCAGGCGAAGGCGCAGCTCGACCTGGTCCAGAACCGGATAGCGACGCGAGAGGCGCTGGCGGCGCGTCTGCGGGCCGAGCGCGACGGCAAGGCCGAGATCGAGTTCGATCCGACGCTGCTCGCCAATCCCACTACCGCCGCGAGGGACGCGGTGGCCGCGCAGCGCGACGTGTTCGCGGCCAAGCATCATAATCTCGAGGACGAGCGGGGAATTCTCGCCCAGCGCCGTCACCAGACCGAGGAAGAGATAACGGGACTGCAGGAGCTTGTCGCCACCGAGGACAGGCAGATCGAGGCGCTCGAGGCCGAGACCAAGGACCTTGAGGGCCTGCTCAAGAAGGGGCTGACCACCCGCGAACGGAATCTGTCGCTCAGGCAGCAACAACGCGAGATCGAAGGCGAGCGCGCCACCAACGTCGCGGCGATCGCGCGCGCCAAAAGCGCCATGGCCGAGATCGACATGCAGACCCTGAACCTCAACACTGTGCGGCTGAACGAGGCGGTCGAGGAGTTGAGCAAGGTCGAGGCGGAGTTGTTCGACCTCAGACAGGGGGAGCGTTCCGCCAGGGACGTGCTTGCCCGCACCAACGTCGTCGCACCGGTCGACGGGATCGTCATGGATCTGAAGGTCCACACGGCCGGCGGTGTCGTGAAACCCGGCGAGACATTGATGACAGTCGTGCCGCTCGGGCAACAGCTCGTGGTCGAGGCGATGGTCAAACCGGAGGATGTCGAGACGATCGCCCCCGGACAGCCCGCGCGCGTCAGCTTCCCGGCCTTCGCCCGCTACAACCTGCCGCCGCTCGACGGCGTCGTCGAGATCGTGTCGGCCGACCGCATGACGGAGGAGCGCAGCGGGGCACCGTATTTCGCCGCCACCGTGCTGATCGACAGAAACGAGCTCGCCAAGCTGGAAGGCCGCAAGCTCTTGCCCGGCATGTCGAGCGAGGCGATGATCCGGACCGGCGCCCGCACCGTGCTTTCCTACATCGCCGAGCCGATCACGCAGAACTTCCGCCGGGCGATGCGAGAGAAATAGCCGCCAGACACAGATCTCGGTTCATGACCCGCGCAATCGCGGCGTCACGGATTGCTGACCCGCGATCGTCCACCATTCGTGCTTCTGCGGCAGGCCGCCGGTCAGCTACGTAGAAGTCCGTATCAGCCAATGTGGCCGCTCGGTGATAGGCTGTCCATAGGACACACCCCGCACATTGCGCGTGATCGCCACGGGCTGGGAGCGGCCCATCGTTTCGCGGAAACGTTGAGCCGTTCGATTTTTGGCTCGACGCAATTCCGGACGGAAAACGGTTTCACACTTCCCCTGAAATTGCTCTAAACCCAGATGGCGCCAGAGGAGAATACCGATGAGTGATCTGAAGACGCAGACGGCACCCGCAGCGGCGGAAACCGGGCTGCCGCTGTTCTATTCGAAGCCCGAGGCGCTCAACCCGATACGGCACGGCTCGCTCGGCCTGACGGCGCGCGCCGACTTCTCCTTCGCCCGGTCCGCCCATGCCATCCCCGTGGTGGCATCGGAAATGCCGGCGGCGATGCGCTCCTATCCGATTGTCTTCATCGGCGTCGCCAAGGCGCCGGTGATCATCACCGGCGTGCGCCAGAACGAGAACCTGTTCGTCGATGCCAACGGCCGCTGGAGCGAGCCGCACTACATTCCGGCCTATGTCCGGCGCCTTCATCCTCGCCGACGAGACCAAGACGGCCGGCCGGCTGACGCTGTGCATCGACCGCGCCAGCGAGCGCGTCACCCGCAAGGACGAGCGCAAGTAAGCTCCGGCGCGGCCTGCGTGTCGCGGCGAAGTCCTGTACAAAGCGCTCGACCGGCGGCTTGCGTTGCCAGTCCGGAGCCGTTCATATCGCCTGTGCGACCAACCGATGCCGAGTCCGTTCGTATGCGGCCATGGCGCTCCGGGCGCGGACCCTCGCGGTGGCAACGACAGCAAATACTGTGAAGAAGAGAATGCCTGGATCGGCGCTGCCGGCCGACACCGAGCTGGCGACTATGCCGGCCAGGGCCGCGTTCCTGACGCTCGTTACGACGGCATCGGTTTCCGGGTCGACCCATTCCCGCACGCGGCCAATGCCGCTTACCAGGACACCGAGCAGCAGTGCCATCATAAGCGATCCGAAGAAGCCAAGCTGGGACAGGACCGCTATCGGCCAGCTCGATGCCCTCGAACTGCCGAAACCTATGCCGAGGCCGCTGGTGTCCACGATGGACTGCAGGCTCTTGACGTTCCAGTAGGCGCGCTCCTCGCCAGAGGCGGAACTCGGGGCCCGGACAAGGAAGCCAAAGGACGTAGCTGGACATCCCACGGCAGTAGGATGGCAGCCGATACTCCTTCCGAATGAGCCTGCGCACGGCCGGGCTGACGATACGTACTAAAGCTTAAGCGGGGTCAATGTGCTGAAGACCTCGGCACGATGTAAGCTGCCTTGCTGGCTGGATGCTGGCTGGGAGGTAGGTGCTGAAATGCTTCCGAAATCTTGTGAGGGGGCAGCCGACGAAACCAGGGGCGTCGGTTCCAGCGACTCTCATGAGTGCCTTGCGATGACGGCCCTACTGGCCCAGCATTGCGGGCCAATGCCGTTCGCTGGACGGCCGTCACGGCCCGCCCCGCGCAATTGTCATTCCAATGCTTCGAAAGCCGCTTCTCAGGCCGACGCAAGCCACGGGCGGCCGACGGGTTGCTTGGCGTTCCGAAACGAGGAGGAGAAACGATATGACCGGCCAGGTCATGCAGGGTGCGCTGCGAGCCAAGCAGCTCCGGCAGCTCAAGGAAGTCTACGACCGCGCCCGGGAGGTGAAGGCCAGATACCCGGAGTCACACATTGCAAGCCGAGCCGCCAAAAGACTGATCGATGCCTTCGAAACGGTGATCCAGCCTGGCGGAGCGACTACGGAGACGCAGTGGCTGCGCGACGCCAACCCCAAGGGAAACGCCTGAGACCGGGAGTTCACGCCGGCGTCCGCGACGGCTCGCGAGCGGGAACGGTTTGTTGTCAGTACTCCTGCTCCCAGAAGGATCGCGCCTGCCGTTCAACCATCCGAGAATTGGCCAACGGCGCGTTTGCAGCGCAGTGACTGGAGAGCCGGGCGGGCAATCACTCCTCGCTCTCAGGCGGACCGCACAATCTGCTGCACCCATGGGCGTTTTCCCGCCGGGGCGCGATGTCGGATGCGGAACTTTAAAGTTTGACGCAGCGTTGTCGGGGGATGCGTGCAGATCCCGTCTCCATCCTTGAGGACGAAGGCGAATCTAACCGCAAGTGGCTGATTTGCGCGGACGGATGGCACCATGCATCCGACAGGGCCACTATACACAAAGTCGTGCACATCTGGCTTTTGGCGAGCAACTATTGTAGGTTGTGCTTAAATTGAAACAAACTCGCGGGTCTCCATGCAGACGCTGTCGCAGTTCATAGGGTCACATCACTCGGGCACAACTTCGTCCAAGAACGAATGGGGGAACAATGATATTCTCGGCGCTGCGAAAATCTACAAACCTCACTCGGTCCTGTGCCGCCAGGATGATGACGACGACACAATATTCATCGTGAAATCGGGTTGGGCCCTGCTTTACCGAGGGCTGTTGGACGGAGAACGTCAGGTCATCGACACTCCGTTGTGGGGAGACGTTGTCGGCTTCCGTTCCGTCGACGGACCCCGTTTCGCATCGCTGGCGTCCATAACGGAACTGGCTGTTCATGAGGTGTCCAGGAAAGCGCTGGTCGAACACATCCTGTCGGGGGGCAACTTCGGCAACAGGTTCGCTTGCTCGCTGGCCCGGCTGAACGCAATTCTTGCCGAACATCTGGTGAATGTCGGGCGGCGGAATGCGATGAGCCGCACTGCTCATTTCCTGCTCGAATTGGAAGAGAGGCTGTCCTCCGTTGGGCTGTCTGTCCATGGCAGATACGAGTGCCCCCTCACTCAGCACGAGCTGGCAGACATCCTCGGAATGACCACGGTTCATGTGAACCGGACATTGAGCGAACTTCGCAAGGCCGATCTCGTCTCTTTCAAGGCAGGCCATGTGGAGATCCTCAACCGCAAGAATCTGGTCAAGGTTGCCGGGTTCGACAATGAGTACCTGCGGTAGGGTTTCTCTCCAGCTACGGCCTAGTCTTATTCTCGTGGCTTGCCTCCCCGTGGCGCCAGGCCACAGTGCATCGGGCTGACCATGTCTCCCCTTTTGCAGCAAATTGCGATGCATCGAGAGCCCATCTCAGCGCAGGCCTTTCGACCCGAAATTTACTAAAAATTAACCTATGTTAGAGACCCCTAATAATTTGGTTCTAAACTACCCAAGCCGTTTCTTCGGGGGCAAACCGGGAAACTGCCAAGGACGCCAGGGCTTAGGGCAAAAGAGCGTCAACTTTTGGCGTAGGGTTGGGGATCACCTTCCAAATCTAGAGGACAAGGAGTTTATGTCGGCCGCCGGAAGGCGGCTCGGTGTGGGAAAGGGTGGGTAGTATGAGTACCGCAGCAGGACTGTCTAATTATGCTTCGGCCAATCAGCCGCGAGTTCCAGCCAACGGAACCGAAAATGCCTCCAGCAGGGAATGCCTGCTCATCTTGGATGGCAGGGCCTTAGACCGCGAGTGTCTAGCATCGGCCCTTGTAGAGCACGAACTCGGCATGGCGGTCGCCGCCATGGGTTCAATCGAAGAATGGCGTACGAAAAAGGGCTCGGCCCCTCCGCTTGTCGCCATACTCTTCAACCTCGGCGGCCGGAAGGTCACCGATCGTGGTATAGCGGACGAGATCAGGCACATATCGTCCGAGTTCAAATCAATCCCCCTGGTCATCCTGGCCGACAACGAAGAGCTGACACAGATCCTGACGGCTCTCGAATGCGGCGCGCGAGGTTACATTCCGACCTCCGTGGGGATCGATGTCTGCGTCGAGGCGATCAACCTTGCGGCAGCCGGAGGCATCTTCGTTCCGGCGAGCAGCGTTCTCTCCATGCGGCATCTGATAGATTCAGGCAGCCGCGACACGCAGCCTTTTACCGGAATGTTCACGCTCAGGCAGGCCGAAGTAGCGCAGGCGCTCCGGCGCGGTAAGGCGAACAAGATCATCGCCTACGAACTGAACCTGCGCGAAAGCACCGTGAAGGTGCATATCCGAAATATCATGAAGAAACTGAAGGCGACCAACCGCACGGAAGTCGCCTACAAGGTCAACGATCTCTTCGCGGAAGGAACGCTGGCCGAGAAGTGACCGTGTTGGATAGAACAACCTCCCGTTCCAGTGGACCCTGAGCCGACATGCAGGGTTGCCGCTGGAACGGAGCGTCCGCGCGTCCAGCTCAAAATCATCTGACCCCGCATCGCTACGGGTAACGACGTCCGTGGGCCGCACGCCGAGCTCGGCCGCGGCTGACATTGCGCCGGAGTCTTGAGGGCTCCTGAGAGTCTAGAGGCCTGGTGTTTTGGAATCCGCCGATCAATCTGCAGAGTTGGCGGCGCTAGGGAAGGTGTACTTGCCGACCCAGCTTACGGCTTCCTCGATCGTGTCGAAGTTCTTGTGCTGCCCGCTCAGCAATCCGAAGCCCGTCTCGAGGAACCATTTTCCCTTCGTGGAATAGGCTTCCTCGTCGATCCGGGTGAGGACAGCAACCAACTGGCCAAATTTCCAAACAAGAAGGCCGGATTCTCCCCCCTCGACCGTTCCGATTCGAGCTTCGTTAAGCGAAAATCCAGGTGCAAGTGCAGCTTGGCCCACCTTAGTCAATTCCCTCAGAACGCATCGGCAAAAATGTGTTGGCTTGGATCGCTGGTTGCGTGCCTGTCTATCCTGGAAATATCTGTTTCGCCGGACGACGACAGGCAAGTTTGGTAGCAGATCGCCGTATACGTTCAAAGCCCTTTCACCCCATGATCCACTGTTAGTTTCTGGCGCGAAACCCTCAGAGAATTCTGGCTTTCCGGGCGCGCTGCGTCCCGAAGTGCTGGTGGAGAAGCTCGATCTTGCGTTCCAGCACGCTGGCCGTGAGCGGCACGCATGCATTCGGCTGGCGGAGGTGCCGTCCCAATTCGAGCATAGATGATCGCGGAAGACATTCCAGGCCAGTTGGCTGACCTCCGCTGGGCATCGAACCTGGAGAGGGTTATATGCGCACCATCGCGATCCGTCTCCACCGCATCTTTTTGAGGGGGGAATGCGTCAGCCCGAATATAGCGGGTTACACGGCATGAGCGTTCTCGATAAAGCGGTACCCCTTTTGTGCTTCAAATAGATCTTGCGGACAGCGAGAGGGCTGAGTTTCCATCTTTTCGTTGCCTGACGACGCGGGAGTGAGCACACCATGGTTCATCGCCCAAACCGCAGCCTGCGTACGGTTGCGAACCCGAATCTTGCGAAGGATTGCTTTGACGTGCACTTTCACCGTAGCTTCGGCAATTCTAATCTCGCGCGCGATTGTCTTGTTAGACTCCCCTTCGATTAAGCAGCGCAGAATACATTTTTCCCTGGTTGATAAAATTGATAGTTCTCGTTCTACATTCTCAATTTTTATATCCACGCCGGTCAAATCATTAGTCAACGCATCATATTTCACGTCTTGCCTGATTTCTCGAATAAACGACGAGGGTTCCACCGGTAGAACCGTCTGACCAAGCATAACCAATTCGAGCGCTTTGACGAAAGTGTCGGCAGCAGCGGCCTTTGTCAAATATGCGTCAGCCCCCGCACGAAAAGCTGAAACTATATCGCTCGATCGGGAGTGATCGGCTAGCGCAACGACGTGACTGTTCGGATAAATCGCTTTAAAATCAGCAATTTGTGCGAATTCAGCATCTGCATCGGTACCGCCGACATCCATGACGAGCAGGATGGGCCTGTGTTGGGGTAGTGGCTTCTGCAGAAGATCGTGAACGCAAGCCACGGAGAAAATGATACGAAATTTTGCTTCATCGAGGATTCTACTAAGGCCTTCTCGGAGTAACTCGCTTGGCCCGACAAGCACTGTCATACAAGATTGTTTTGTCATCGTAACTTCCCCAACACGTCGGGTAAGCGCTCGATGCGCCAACCGCCCATTTTTTGAAGGTACGCTAGGGAAACCCTACCCCAAAATACCCTCATTAGGCGTAGGGCCGCTTGTCGAGCCTGCCCGGGTTTCTGAAACCAGTGGCTTGGCACAGGGCATATAGAGCGGGCAGCGGACCAGCACCATCGCGGTTTTCGACGCGCGGCAGTGCTTGCCGGGCTTGGTTTTCCCACGGTGCGGCTGCCGCGTGCCGAGCGGGAGCCGCGGCCCATAAGCGGCAGGAGTGATCCCTCGCAGCAATCTGCTCATTGGACGAGTTCGCCAAAAGTGGTGCTTATCCGGAAGGAGTGCCCACAAAGGGATAGTTGTGCCGCAGGCGGTGAAGGATCACGATAACAGAGAGCCTTGCTCGTCGACGACCCGTGCCTCGACCAGTTCGGGAGGGGATTGCCACCATTGAAAAGGTGAAAGCCACGCGCCATGGCCAAAGATGACAATTCCGAACCTGTCTCTCCCTTGTCACCGGCGGCTGGCCGCATGGGAGTGAAGGTCATCCTGCTTGTCGTTGGGCTCTCCGGAGTCACCGTCCTGGGAGGAGGCGCAGTCAGACACTGGGAGGCCATCCAGGTTGCTTCCGGAGGCGTGACACAGAAGGTCGAGGATGTCTCGGTTGCGCTGGTGCAGAAGGCCGGGGCTGTCTCCGAAGCGTTGGCGCAGAGGGTTGGGGATGTCTCCGGAGCCCTTGTGCAGAAGGCGTCAGCTGCTATCGACAGCTGGAAAGATGAACCCCAAGATCAACCGGTTCAAACCACCTCCGAACCTTCCCGCGCAATCGTGTCGGGACCGGATGCGCCGAAGGCGACCTTGGTCGAAGGGAGCGTCGTACCTGCCGTCCCCACCAGTGCCGCGCGCCCCAAAGCGGTCAGCACGGCGCCAGACCTGCCAACCGGAAGTCTGTTCAGCGTCGGCGATCGTCTCAAGGTTGTGTTCTACGAGCGCGTCGACGTCGAGGAAGACAAATGGGGGGACGGGTCCTCGGCCTCTGCCCTGCGCGGCATCGTGCAGCGTCCGGAACTGAGCGGCGAGTATGTTGTCCAAGAGGACGGCACGATTTCCGTGCCCTTGCTTGGCTCCATTCCGGTCGCCAATCGGTCGACGCGACAAGTACAGGCTGACTCAGCGGAAATCTTCGGCCAATTGCTGGGCCGCAAGGGGTTGGTCGACATCCTGCCACTGGAGCGCTCGCCCATCTACGTACTGGGGCCGGTCAAGAATCCAGGCTCGTTTAAGTACGCGCCCGGCATGACGATCCTGCACGCCATCGCGCTGGCCGGCGGACTCGACCGGGGCGACAGCCAGCCGTGGCAGAAGATCGAAGCCGTGCGCGAAACCCAGAAGCGGAGCGGGGCGATCGATCAAATGTCGAAGTTGCTCGCCCGCACGGCGGTTCTGAAAGCCGAGCGCGACGGTACGGAACCCAAGATCCCGCGCCAGTTGCTGGAGTTGGCTGGCGAGACCGAAGCCGCCAACCTCGTCAACGAGCAGAGCGACCGGCGCAAGGCCATTGCCACCGCCCGCAAAGAGCGCGAGCGCACGATTAGGGGTGCGCTGGAGGCGGCAAAGCAGGATGTTACCACGTATGGGCACATGGAGTCGCTCGACGAACTCGTCAAGCTGCGCCAGGACCGCGTCAACAGCATGCGCACGCTCGTGGACCGCAACGTCGTCAGCATGACGGTGATGGATCAGGTCCGGAGCGAACTCTCCGACGCGGAACAGCGTCGGCAGGACGCCCTCAACCAGTACGCGATGGCCAAGCAGCGCCTCGCCTCACTTGAGGCCGAGGCGCTAAGGACCCGGGCCGACCTTGCGAACGATCTGGAGGTTGAGATCGAGTCCACGGAGAGCCAGATCGCGACCAATTTGCGCGAGTTGAACTCCAGCGAAGGCGTCCTCTACGCGTTGCCGGGGAGCAGCGCCCAGTTGGCGACGGACGCGAGCAGCGTAACCTATCAAATCGTGCGGCAATCGGCATCCGGGCCGGTCAGCATCAAGTCGGTCGGCATGACCCTGTTGCAGCCAGGCGACCTCGTCAATATCCTCGTGGGCGAAGAGGAACTGACGGTTTTGGGCTCGTCGCCGACCGCCGCGAGCTCGCCGGTCGCCGCGAGCGCTTCCAAAGATGGAGGTGCTGACCGCGCAGTGCCCGCCTTGAGTAGTCAGGAATAGGGACTTCACTTCTCGCGCTGGCGATACGAGACTTCGCCAAACAAGACAGACTCCGAGTACTCCATGGCTGAGCAGCAGGGCGCAATGGGGATATCCTTGGCATCATTGCCACAAACTTCAGTAGAACCGGCCATGAGCCAGGATACAGCTATTGACGTTACAGTGGAGACGATGCGGGACATCGCGAGGCTCGAGACCATTTGGACGGAGCTCGAAGCGCGGGCAAGTCACTCATTCTACCTGTCCTGGCTCTGGATCGGTACTTGGCTACGTCATCTGCCGCGCGGCGCGCAACCACATGTTCTTGTCGCTCGGACGTCAAGCAGGACCGTTGGATTGGCGATTATTTGCCGGCGCAAGACCTGGAGTTTCGGGCTGCATGCGCGGGCGCGTTGGCTACTCAATGAAACCGGAGACGTTCGTTTCGATCGATTATTCATCGAGTACAACAATATTCTTGCGGAGCGATCCCTGGCCGATGCCACGAGGTTGGCGTGCCTTGAGGCCCTGGCGCATCACTTGCGCCACTCTGACCAATTGGTGCTCTCCGGAATTGATCCGGACTTTGAGTTGGCCGCCTGTCGCACCGCGGGCCGAGCCGGGCTGCTTGCCGATGTGAGGGCGGACGATATGGCGCGGTGGATCGATTTCGCCAAAGTCCGCCAGAAAGGCGGAAATTTCCGCGCCACATTGGGCCGCAATACTCGGCAAGCGGTAAGCCGCGCCATGCGGCTGTATGCTGAACGCGGCCCCATTTCGTTCCGGACCATGGAAGCCACATCGGAGGCGCTCGCCGCGTTTGATTTGCTCGCCGAGCTTCATCAGGTGCGGTGGGGACGCAAGGGAGCCTTCGCCCATCCGAGCTTCCGTCGATTTCACGAGGAGCTCATTGCACGCGGAGTTCCCACCGGGGCCGTGCGCATCTCACGGACTTTGGCTGGGGACCAGACAATCGGGATCCTCTACAATTTCGTGCATGACGGCCGTGTCTACAACTACCAAAGCGGTTTTCTCTATGAGCGCGACGGCCGGCTCAAGCCCGGGCTTGTCAGCCATGTTCTGGCCATCGAGGACAGCATCGGGCGCGGGGAGTGCGGCTACGATTTTCTGGCAGGCTTCTCGGGGCACAAGTCCCGCCTGGCCAATGCGGAACATCCTTTGAAGTGGATCGCAATAGGCAGGGACGGTCCGGAGCGCCGCATCGAGGCAAAGCTGCGCGGTGCCAGGCGGGTGCTGGGGACCGTAGCTACGAACATGAAAGAGCGGCTGTTTGAAGCACAGCGCGTATCCGGTTCAACTCGGTATCAGAGCACCTGTTCGCGCGATAGGCTCTCTAATCTATGTTTCAGCGTGGCGGAATTGGTAGACGCACCGCACAGTTAATGCGACGCCGCGAGGCTTGTAGGTTCGACCCCTACCGCTGGAGCCATAGATCTAGAGGCAGCATATCAAGTCGTTGAACAGGGGCCTTTCGGCTCCCGTTTGGAAAGAGTTGCACTTGTGCGCGTGAGCGCTCCAAGCGATCGGCATCCACCTATGTCTTCTGACTGCTGCCCTGAGCTCAACTTGATACAATTTCCTGGCGCGGGCGGGGACGATCGCCATGGCGCATTGGGCGCGAACCGTTTTCCTGCTGTCTCGGCCAAGCTGGGATCCGAGATCATAGTGCCGATTCTCGAGAATGATGGTTTGCAGCTCCTGGCGTTCATCCTCGATGCTGAGCAGATCGTCATCCGCGAGATAGGCATTTGGCTCAGCGAAGAGGAACGCCGGCGCGCCGAGGGGTTGAGGCTGGAGCGGGACCGCCGCCGCTTTGTCGCGACCCGTGGGCAGCTGCGCCGGATCCTCGCTTCCAGGCTGGGAATCGCGCCGTCCGACGTCGAACTGGAATATGGACGCCAAGGCAAGCCACACCTCTCGCACCGCATGCCTGCTCGCGATCTGCGCTTCAGCGTCTCACGATCCGGAGATCTCGCGGTCGTCGCCCTCTCGACCAGGCAGGATATCGGGGTGGACATCGAGGCCGTTCTCCCCGTGCCCGAAGCGGACGAGATCGCAGCGCTCTGCTTCTCCGCCTCCGAGTATGGGTCCTACACCGCCCTCGGTCCGGAAGACCGGTTGGAAGGCTTCCTCCGGCGCTGGACCCGGCTGGAGGCTATCTCCAAGGCTCTGGGGTGCGGCTTAGGACAGCCCCTTTCCTGGGTTGAAAGGGATTGGGCTGTCCATAGCTTCGTGCCGAAACCTGGCTACGTGGGGACGGTAGTAGTCCAGAATTGGTAGTCCGAAATTGAAGTGCCCGCGATGCCATCATTCACTTACGATGCAATGCGGATGAGCGAGGAGGTCAACCAACTCGAGAGGCCCTATGTCGGCGGACGTGATGCAGATCCCAGAGCTTCTCGCAGACCTCGCGGTCAAGGACATCAAGGTCTGGGTAGAGGGCGACCGGCTGCGGTGCAACGCGCCAGCTGGCGCACTGACTGCCGAGTCTTCCGACCAGTTGCGTGACCGGAAGGGCGAAATCATCGCGTTTCTGAACATGGCCACTGCGGCAGCCCGGCAACAGCCAGCAATCATTCCCCTGCAGTCTCGCGGAACACGCACGCCCATTTATGCCGTGCCCGGGCATATCGGGGCGCCCTTCTCATTCTCGGACCTGTCGAAGCACCTGGGTGGCGATCAACCGTTCTACGCACTCCAACCGTCTGGCTTCGACGGGCAGAGCGAACCGATGGAACGCGTCGAAGATATCGCCGAGTATTTCGCCCGCCAGATCGTCGCATATCAGCCCACCGGTCCGTACATCATCGCCGGCTACTGCTCCGGCGCCGCAACCGCTCTCGAGCTGGCGAAAATCCTGCATCAACGCGGAGCGGAGGTCCCGTGCATGGCGCTCTTTGGCCCCCTTCATCCCATCATCTTTAAGCAATTGCTGCATCAGCTGTATTTCTTTGCCAGTCGCACCGCCGATTCGTCCCTGCGAGAGATAGCAAAGCTGCCGACATTCGGCGCTCGTCTCCGGTATTTCGGCAGGCGTCTCCGGAACCTTGGCGGGCGCGTCGGCGCCCTAGTGCTCCCCGTCCGCAAAAGCAAAGAGCCTGTCACGTCAGATCCGGTGCTAGCGAGCAGAGCTCGACTCAAATCCACGGCGATCACGGCTTTGCGGCGGTACATCCCCACCCCGTATTCGGGTCGAGTATGCATATTCCTTCCAAACAAGGCCTGGATGCGATCGGGTGCGGCACCGCGCCAATGGCTTCGAGTGATGCCCCAAGCCGAGTTTTATTTCGGGCCCGACGACTGCAACGATAGCCATATGCTGGAGGAGCCGGACGCATCTGCCATCGCAGAGCTTTATCGCAAGGCAACCCGAAAGGCTGAGCGATTGACGTGATTGATTTTTGATTTCTGCAATGGGGAGCGTATCTCATGAATGAAGTCCTACCTATCGCGGCGGAGGGCGTTGCGCGCCCCTTGTTGAAAGGTCCCGATCGTCGGGCGCTGGTTGTCGAGTACAACGCCACGGCAGCGCCTTACCCGTCGGACAGGACGATCATTGATCTCTTCCGCGACCAGGCGACGCGCAGTCCTGACGCTGAAGCGATCCGCTTCGGCGACGCAACGCTGACGTACCGGCAACTCGACGAACGATCTGACCAGATGGCCACGCATCTGAGCTCGATCGGCGTGGGACCGGGTCGGATTGCCGTTGTGTTCATGGAGCACTCCATTGAAGTCGTCGTCGCGATCTTAGGCGTCTTGAAGTCAGGCGCAGCCTATGTGCCGGTGGACGCGGCAACACCGAAGGGGCGTCTCGCGACAATCCTGAAGGACATTGCCGACGGGACCGACGGGCGGGCGCCGGTGGCGATCACTCAGACGCGCCTGCAGTCGGTCATTTCCCCGAACCTTGCCGACATTTTCGTGCTCGACGCCGATTTCGGATCGATTTTGAATCAGCCGGACTCGGCCCGGCCGTCCGCGGCCACTCCGGACGGCGCCGCCTATATCATCTTCACCTCCGGCTCGACCGGCACGCCTAAGGGCGTCGTGATCGAGCACCGGAACCTGGTGAACTATATCTGGTGGGCCGCTCGGGTGTACAGTTCCGGTGAACGTCTCGCATGGCCCCTTTTCTCATCCCTGGCCTTCGACCTGACCGTCACAACGCTCTTCACGCCACTCATCAACGGCGGCCGAATCGTGGTCTATCTGGGTGATCCCGGAATCCAGAGCATGGTCGTGCTCAAGGTCATCGACGACAATGCCGTCGACATCATGAAGCTGACGCCGGCGCACCTCGCGATGGTCCGCGACCGCAATCTCGAGACCACAAGGCTGCGCAAGTTCATCGTGGGTGGCGAGGACTTCAAGACCGAATTGGCTCGCTCTATCACGAAGGCCATCCCCGGTCCTGTCGAGATCTACAACGAGTACGGACCAACCGAAGCCACTGTGGGCTGCATGATCCACCGTTTCGACCTCGACCGGGATCATTCCGCATCGGTGCCGATCGGCGTCCCGGCCGCCAATGCAGGCATCTATGTCCTCGACAACGCACATCAGCCCACCGCCTCCGGCATTATCGGCGAGATGTTCATCGCCGGCGACGGTCTCGCAAGAGGTTATTTCAATCGCCCCGACCTCACCGACGAACGTTTCCTCACGGTCGCCGATCCCCAAGATGGGTTTTCGAGGCTGCGGCTGTACAAGACGGGCGATCTCGCCCGCTGGAATTCGGAAGGGCGCCTGGACTTTCTCGGCCGCGCCGATCATCAGGTGAAGGTTGGTGGCGCGCGTGTCGAACTGGGCGAGATTGAAGCTCGTCTTCTGAAGCACCCGCACGTCCAGGAATGCGCTGTCGCTGCCATCGCCGCCACGGTGGTGACACCAGCGACAGACGGCATCGCACGGCTTGTGGCCTACTATGTATCGTCGAAACCCCTGACGGTGGCGGAGCTGCGCGCCCACCTCGCCGAGCAACTCCTGGAGTCCATGATTCCGACGCACTATGTTCGCCTCGAACGGATGCCGCTCACATCCAACGGCAAGATCGACCGCTCGGCGCTTCCCGAGCCGACGGCGAAAAACATCCAGCCTGCACAAGATTTCGCTGCCCCCTCGACGGAGACCGAAAAGAGGCTGGCCGCGCTGTGGTGCGATCTTCTGAAGGTCGAGTCGATCGGCCGTGACGACAACTTCTTCGGCCTGGGCGTGCACTCGCTCCTGGTGATGCGGGCGGTGGCGCGCATGCGAGAGACCTTCGGCGTCGACGTGCAGCTTCGCAACCTCTTCGAGCGCCCGACCGTGACCGGACTGGCGGAAGTGATCGACGGAATGCATTGGGTGGCCGAGTCGAGAGCCCCTTTAGTCTCGGAAGGACCGAGAGAGGAAATCGAATTCTAGCTTGCCGCAAGGCCTCCGAATGGCTGGGGGACCAATCCCACGGAAGTTCTTGCGCTGGCATGGCAGAGCGGATGAAGACGATGGACAAAGGATGGGAACCGGGGCGCGGGCCGGGCCTGCCTTGGGCGGCGGGGGAGTACGAACTCTTACGTGACCAGGTGCGCCGGTTCGTCGAGGAGGAGATCAAACCCGTTGCAGATCGCTGGGAGGAAGACGGGTTCATTCCCCGTCCGATCCTGCGACGCATGGGCGAACTCGGCTTCCTCGGCATCCGCTACCCGGCCGAGTACGGTGGTGCGGAGATGGACGCGGTCGCATCGACGATCTTCGCCGAGGAACTCGGGCGCTCGACCTATGGCGGCTTCGCCGACGCGACACTGGTCCATACCGACATGGCTTCCGTGCATGTCTTTCGCGATGGGACCAAAGCCCAGCGGACCCGCTGGATGCCAGGCATTGTCAGCGGCGAGGTGATCACCGCGCTCGCCATCACTGAGCCAGATGCGGGCTCGGATGTGAAGGAAATCCGCACGCGTGCCCGCCGAGAGGGGGACTTTTACGTCCTCGACGGCACGAAGCTCTACATCACGAACGGCGTCCACGCGGATCTCTACTGCGTCGCCGCCAAGACCGATCCCTCGGCGGGAATGCACGGGATCACGATGTTCCTCGTCGAGAAGGGCACGCCTGGCTTTAGCGTTGCCCGCGAGATGGACAAGCACGGCTGGCGCTCATCCGACACTGCCGAGCTCGTCTTCGACGGTTGCCTTGTCCCCGCCGAGAACGTGCTTGGCGCGGAGGGACAGGGCTTCTACTCCATCATCAGCAACCTCCAGAACGAGCGCCTTGTCCTCGGCGGCATGGCGATAGGAGCGGCCGATGCGGCGATCGATATGACCCTCGCCTGGGTAAAAGCGCGCCGCGCATTCGGGGGCGTGCTATGGGACATGCAGGCGATCCGTGAACGCCTCGCGATGCTGTCTGCGAAAGTAGAGGCGAGCCGCCAGTTTCTCTATGCCACCGCTTGGCGCATGGCGGCGGACGAAGATTGCCTGCGCGAGGTCTCGATGGTGAAGGCCATCTGCGGCGAACTCGTCAACGAGGTCATGTACACCTGCGTGCAGTTCCACGGCGCCATGGGCCTCATGCGCGAGAGCCCGATCGAGCGCATGGCGCGTGACGCCCGCGCCATATCCATCAGCGGCGGCGCCACGGAGGTAATGCTGGAGGTGGTCGCATCGTTGTCGTGAGCCCAATGCGGCAGTGAGGACATCGCTCCCTGGCGTTGATTGTAAGATGGCCGCGTTAAGGGCTCTTCGGAACGGCGGGTAGGGTTGGCTGATGGGGTCTTTCGGCTGTTCTTTTTTCCCCCACCCGCACTCAGGCGGCGCTGGAGGAAAGGATAAGCGGTCATTGTCATGAGCGCCTGTCGATGCAGGCCCCGCCAGGAGCGGACTACGACGTCACGCCTGGGGCGCCGATCCGGCGCCCACCGACGGCTTGCGGCCGCTGCGCCGGCCCGTCTCGCTGCTCGCCTCTTAGTTTCCTGCTCCGTTCTATCGTGCGGTGCGTAACGCTCACTTTCGTGTCGTCACCCCACAATGCTGTCAGTTCATGCTCAGGCGGTAGACCTGAACGTCGGTCACCTCCAGTTCGAGCGTTGCCGGGGTCGAACTGTCGTAGGCCGTGTGCCAGCCAGACGCGCTGCTGTTGGCAATACTCAGACTGATGAGCAGGGTCATGGCACCGGTCGGCACGTTCGTAGTGACGGTTCGCTTGAGCACACCATCGAAAAAGAACTTGATCGACACGCCCGGTTTGTACTCCATGCCCCAGACGTGGTAGTCGGCCGACAGGTCCACACCAGCATCGAAGAACCGTTGCTCGTTGGTGGCAGCCAACAAAGCGTTTGCCAGCACTCGGTTGGCCGACTTTGCCAGCACTCCGTTGGCCGACCCGGAGCCGTGGAGGAACCCGCCCTCCTGCGTGTCGATCTCGGCCCCGCCCTCGAGATGCCAGAAGCCTGGCCATCCGCCAGTGCTGACGTCCGGTTGCTTCATGCGTATCTGGGCGTAGCCACCGGCAAACGAAAACTTGCCGTGCGTGCAGATAGCGCCGGACTTCCACGCGTACCCGGCGAACCGGTTGCTTCTCGTCGCAACGATCTTCAAGCCTGATGGGCCAGTGCTGATCTGAGCCGGGTCGAAGTACTCGGCGTCGAACCCACCAGCGTTCATCGCGGAGTACGGCGATGGCACGCTCTGCTGCCAGATACCGTTCTGGTCCGCGATCGCCGGTATCCACTTCGTGGAGTCGAGCGAATGCCCGGCGAAGGTGTCCTCGAATATCAGCTGACTGGTAGTGTACCCAGTTGGCGGTGGCAGCGACGACCCACCGCCTCCACCACTGGTGTCGCACGAGACGATCATGAGCGTTGTGACAGAAATGTACTTCGATATACTCTTCATATTGCCCTCTCGTAACGAGGGCTTGACCAAGATGCGATTGCAATGGTCGCCACCGCTCATCGATGTCACAGCCAATCTTAAAGCGAAACGACAAGGACTGGATAGTCGACAATGAGAGGATACCCCGACTATATTGCGGCGCGGCAGGTGGGCCTCGATGCGACCATAGGGCACGAGGTTATAGAGGTATCAGTCGCTTTAACGCTACTGCCCTACCCTCTTGGTCTTCGCCGCGCATTATCCGACCGCTGCAACGCCTTCGCCTCATCCCATGTCGCACGGCACATCCAAGCGTCGCACTCCTCATCCGCGGTGTGATCACGGCATAGCCTTGGGATGAAACGGCTCGTTCGGCGCCGTTGTGAGGAAGCCATAAACGTAGCGGTCCGTCCGTCGGTCGCCGTTGAATGTCGCCACATGCCTCATTTGCGGGCGAACCAGACCGCGTTTTTTTGGTCACTGGGCTCCGCTCGGAAGCGCACTCAGCGAAGCCGTTCGCCGGGACCAAGCAATGGTTTTCCGAGCTGTGCCACGCCAGCCGGTGATGGGAGGAAATGCTCCTGATGATGTTTGTAGTTGGGAAACCTCCTGCTTGTGGCGGTGGCGGCATTATCCAGCCAGGTGGTCTTGGGGCGGCGTGTCGATGCTGATCCTCGGGTGGTACCTCTTTATCCCCGCGATCAGACCTTGATCGAGTGATAAAGTTTGCAGAACTGAACGATGATCGTTGCGATGCCGCCGTCCGAGCGGGCCCCCTCTCTCCGAGCGGGCCCCTCGACAAGCCACAGCCAACAAATCCTGCATCGGTGTCATTGGATGGTTCCTGAATGCTCATAGCTTTACTAAGAGATTCGGCTATCAAGCTGTATGTGCTGACCGCCAAGCTCGGCCTGCAGGGTCTTCCGATTTTCCACCGCGCCTATCTTGCGCTTTATCCCCTCTACAAAAGGTATTTTGAAGCAGGCCCGATCGATCAGCTCAGGGAATTCGTGCCAGGCGGATCGCTGGTCATCGATGTCGGCGCCAATGTCGGCTTCTTCACGCTCCGTTTTGCTGAATGGGTCGGCGATGGCGGAAAAGTGATC
Source organism: Mesorhizobium sp. M4B.F.Ca.ET.089.01.1.1 (assembly GCF_004022605.1). Classification (NCBI taxonomy): domain Bacteria; kingdom Pseudomonadati; phylum Pseudomonadota; class Alphaproteobacteria; order Hyphomicrobiales; family Phyllobacteriaceae; genus Mesorhizobium; species Mesorhizobium sp. M4B.F.Ca.ET.089.01.1.1. Next base: position 21,721 of record NZ_RZOS01000008.1, on the reverse strand, counting down.
GCCATCGAGCCGGAGGATCAGAATTACAGCGGCCTGATTTCCGCGCTCGAGCGCGCGGGTTTCCTTGGCCGCGTTGAGGCGCTGAGGGTGGTCGCCGCCGCTGAGCCCGGCACGACCTTTCTCGAAATCAACCCGCTTTACCCGTCCGACCACAAGCTTTCCCGGAACGGCACCGGCGTGCCGGTCACCGCCGTGACGCTCGACGGGCTGCTCGCGGACAAGGGACCCCGGCGCCCGGCGCTCGTGAAAATCGATGTGCAGGGCGCCGAACTGCTGGCGCTTCGGGGCATGATCGAGATCCTGAGGTTCGCCCGGCCGGCCCTGTTCGTCGAACTTTCCGACCAGGGATTGAACAAGTTCGGGGCGTCGGTTTTGGTAGTCCTGCGCCTCTTGTCGGATAACGGATACGAGGCATACTGGCTGACCCGGACCGGGCGCCGAAAGGCAAGCCAATCCGAGATTGAGGCCAGAACAACCGGAACCAAATCTGCCGATGTGCTGTTTCTTCCCCTTCATCGTACTTCTGAGTGACGGAGGAATCGCGCATCAGCGTCCGAGAATTTCATCGCGACTTCCATGGCCGCCTCGGCAGCGCCTTGGCATAGAAATCCTCAAGCGCGGCGCGCACCGACTTGACGCCATCCAGCATCACATCGAGCTGCTTGCGGACCGCAGCCCTTCGCGCCGGCAGCGTCATGACATCACTTTCGGCAATTGAGGCTTCGGCCGCGGCGCTCAGGCTTGCGCGTTCGAGCATCTCAAGCGGGTCCTGACAACGCGATCCCGTCTTTCAAGTCTGGAGCGGCGACGGGGGCGACTCTTCGTGCACGGGGCCTGCGGCAGAATCAAATTTTATTGCGAAGGCCAAAGTCAGGGCCGCGCACACGCCCTCGATGCTGGTGGCGAGCGTCCAGCCCAGGACTAGGCCTTCAAGTCCACCGAGCCTCGCTCCAGCTATCACCAAGCCCAGCTCCAGCAATCCGCCAAGCGCGAACCAGCGAGATGCCTTGCGCATCCTGTCGCCCAACCGCGCCAGCGTGCAGGCATGAAATTTAAGCGTTGTTCCCAGCAGGCTGAAGCCAAGGAAGCGCAGGCTCGAACCGGCGATCTCAGCATAGGCCGGATTGAAGACCGCAAGGATCTTCTGTGAATAGGTGAAGATGAAAACGGCGCAGACCAGCGAAAAGAGCAATGACGCCATCACCGATAGAAGGATGTCGTGTCTGGATTGTTTCGGGCTCGCTCTCACCACGGGGAACAGGACCGTGGCCATGGCCGCGGGAATCAACGAGGCGATGGTGACCAGCATCCATAGGGATACGAAAGCGGCATTGATGGCCGGAGACAGGAGAACGAGCACGACGTAGGGCATGATGATGCCGGGAGCCTGCAAGGCCACGTCGAGCACGTAGTGGTCGAAGACCTTGCCCCGCAGCGTGCGGAGCAGCTGGAAATCGGGAGGCCCAACGAGGCGACGCGCACCGCCCCGGGTCAACAGGTCCACGCCGATGATGGACGCCAGAAGTCCGGCCACCCAGCTCAGAATAAGCGCGGTATGGGAGGTGTAGCCGCCAATCGCGGCGGTGGCGATGAACATCAGCTTCAACGTGCAGAAAAGCACTTGCCGGATCATCCTGCCGGTGGCGCGCAGGTTGCCCAGGAACGCCTGGTCGGCCAAGATGGCGAAAACGGTCAGACCGCAGCCGAGGACGAACGCAACGCCCACGAACCAGCCGCCGATCAGCTCGGTAGAGCTGCTGAAATACGCGTGCCCGAAGACGAACAAGGAGGCCAGCCCGACCCCCAGCGCCAGCCCGAAGCACAGTGCTGCGGCCACCAGGCCGCGCTCCCTGCCGGGATTCCGGACGATCTCGCCCACCAGCATCGTTCCGAGCCCCGCCTCCCCCAGCGTGCCGATAAGTCCCATCACGGACAGTAGAGCAGAGGTGTTGCCGATCACCTCCGGTGGAAACAGCCGCGCCGCGAGCCACCAATAGACGAATCCGAGACCGGCCGCTGCAACCGTTCCGGTTGCCATGGCGCCGGAATTCATCACGAACGCGGCGCTCTTTCGAAGCTCTCGGCGCACGCGAGCAATGGCCGCCCCGGATTGGTCTACCGACATCATTGCTATCCCGAACCTTGCTGTGCCGGCACCGCGGACCTTCCGGGGGCTGGGCGCAGGACGTCCCGGTACACCTGCTCGATACGGGTCACGACCGCTCCGGCCTTGAGGCGCTCGATCCTGGCGAGGCCTGTCGCCTCCAGGCGGGCGAGCAAGGCGCGGTCATCGAGAAGTGTCTGCATCGCGCTGGCGAGGGCGTGCGCGTCGCCGCTCGGCACGAGAAGGCCTGTTTCGCCATGATCGACGATATCCGGCATGCCGCCGATGTCGGTTGCAACAACTGCCTTTCCGGACGCCATCGCTTCCATGATCACTGTCGCGCAGGCTTCTGGCCCCACCGACGGCAGCACGCCGAACAGTGAGCGCCGCCATGCATGCATGATGGCGGAATGCGGCCACATGTTGAATATTCGAACGTTCGGCGGAAATTCGGTTGGCGTATCGGCGACCCGGCGCCCGACCAGCACCAGTTGCGGCGCCCGCTTCAGGCTGGCATAGGCTTGCAGGAGAACTTCAATGCCCTTGAGGCGTGTCAGGTCGCCGACGAACAGGATGAATCCATCCTCGGGAAGCCCCTGCAGGCAGGCATCTTCCGGGCCGAGCACTTCGACATCGTCGGGCACGAAGTTGGGGATGACGTCGTAGGGGGCGCGGCCTTGGGTGAGTCCGGTGTGACCGGCGACCGCGTGGCTCACCGCGATGAAGCGGTCCACCACGCGCCGAGCGGCAAAGCTCGTCGCCCAGTTACCCAAGGTGGTCGCGGTTGCCTTCACCGCTCCGTAATGCCGTGTGGCACAGGGCAGGCACTTTGCCGTCGCCGGGCCGCTGCAGAGTTGGGCGCCCAAGTGCATGAAATTCTTTTTGGCGCAGACAAGGCCGTAATCGTGGAGCGTAACCACGAGGCGTGCCCCGCTCAGACCTTTGAGCGGCAGGAAGGACGCGTAGATCCAGTTATGGGCGTGAACGATGTCCGGCTGCTCCCGGGCGACCAGCCGCTGCAGGGCAAGCACCAGATGGGGATCCGGGAAGGGCGGTGCGTGGCGGCGATCGGGATCGGCGTGGAGGCCCGACAGACGCTGGAGCGTGCCGCGCAGGCGATGGACGCGTACCTCGCCGTCCAGTTCGGTTTCGGGCGATCCAGGATGCATCAAGGTCCCGACGCTGACCTGATGGCCCCGCCGCGCCAGCGCTGCGCCCAGATTGCGGACGTGCCGCTCCTCTCCGCCGATCACCGGAGGATAGAACTGCGATAGCAGCAGGATGCGCATGATCGAGCCTCGTTTCAGATGCGCGGCACCAGCGTCGAAACGCTGCGATAGAGTCGGTTGTCTCCCGGTCGATAGAGCCGGGCTTCGGCGGTCTGGCGAGTCGCCAGGGCCGGCACCGGGACTTCTCGCGTCCAGGTGTCGCCCGGCGCGATGGCGATCGATCGGAGAACCGCCAACGGTTGCCCATCAAGAGTGATTTCGACGTCGAAGTTTTGAGGTTGTGTCTCGGCGCTCCTGATGCCGACGGTGATCCGGCCGGACTCGCCACTGATCGACGGCAACAACCAGAACTCGGTGTATTTGAATTCCCGGTAGGCCGCTTCGTCGCTGACGGCCAGCGCATAGGCTCCGGTTGCCACAAACATTGCCAACAGGATCGCGGCCCCCTGCCAAAGCCGGAACCGCGTGCGAGCCGGCCAAGCTGGCAGGTCGGGAGTGTCGCGGCGGATGGCGGCCACCAGTGCCGCGGCGGCTGTCACGGCCCAGAACCACGCCGCCCAGCCGAGCGGCGTAAGGTAGTCTGCGGCGTTGAGGGCAAACCCCCCGGCGATGCCGGCGGCGAAGCTTGCCCCGACCGCGTAAGCGAGGTGTTGCAACACTGAGGTGGTCCGGACGCCAATGGCCCGCAGAATCGAGTGGCCCGAGACGAGGAACACCATGGGCGCGCCCAGGAGGGTACGCAGGAACACATTGTCGCTGAGCGCTACGGCCGCCACCGTCGCTGCTGCCCACAGAAAGGCGACCCAAAGGTCCCGCTTGCTAGGGATTCCCATGCAATCCCCTCACGTCATAGATCATGATCCAGCCGTTGTCGTAGATGCGGGCGACGCCCTGGATATGATTGAACTTGAGCAGCGCTGCACCCGAGAGCGGCTTTTCCTGGTGCCGTTGCCACGGCTGAAAGTTAGAGCCGAGCACCGGCGGAGCCGTGGTCAGGCGCAGGTCCACCAGCAGGAAATCGATGTCGCTCCCCGCCAAGGCCCAAAACTCGTCGGCCCCCAAATTCTCGGCCTCGAATATGCGCGCGGCATCGACGCCCGTTTTGATCCTGACCCTGACGTCCTGCCGGCCGTAGGCCGCAAGGAGAAGGCGGTTGATGCGGTCGGATGTGAAGCGGTTGCCGGCACCGAGCCATTCCCTAACCCAGCGTGCCGTTTCGATCCCCATGGGCTCGATTGATTCCTGATCTGCCGCCACCCTGTAGCGCCCATGGATCGGATTGATCGCAGCGCTTGCGACGCCGCCCAGGACGATAACCGCTACAGCGAGGGCCGGCGCGATGCGGCGCCACCCGCGCGGTGTGCGGCCTTGCCAGAAGTGGACAATGCTCACCGCGACGACCAGCCCGACGCCGATGAACACGAACGTTGCCATGCGGTTGCCGATTTCCCATCCGGCGGAGGTCAGTCGGAAGGCGACTGAGACGGGGAGCCCGAAGGCCAGCAAGGTGAGGAGCACGAGCCGACTGTCGCGCCAGCGGCGTTGGAAAATCTCCTGAATCGGACGCCAATCCGACCGCCCACCACTCGGAGCCGCCATGGCCAACGACCGGAAGAAGCCCGTTGCCAGGCCGAGTGCCAACAGCAGGAGTGCCGTCAAGGTAGTCAGCCGCAAGTAGAGGGCCTTATCCGGCGCTCCGAGGTGTTCCGACATTGGGCTGGCCGCGCCCAGGATCTTCGCGAGCAATGCGTTGAGGCCGGCCCCGATAACCGGGCCGAGATAGGCTGCGAGAGGGATGCCACGCCACTGCATCCACAGGAACGGCAGAGCGATGGCCAGGATCGCCGTGAAGCTCACGACGATCCTGGCCTCGAACCGCAGGGGGTCGTGCCGGCGCAAAGCCTCGAGGCCCGCCAGCGCTCCAAAATAGATGGCGGCGAAGGCGGCCGAGAGGTGATGCGTGACCGCGAGGCTTGCCAACAGCAAGCCAACCAGCCCGAGCGACTTCAGCCTCGATAGCCCGACGAGATTATTAGGGGCTGCTTCGACCGCAAACGTCAGCACGCAAAGCACGATGCCGAGGCTCTGGTAGGAGAAACTTGAGTCGAACAGGAAGAAGGTTGAGCAGCCCATATAGACCAGACAGGCGATTGCCGAGATACGCGGCGATCCGGTGATGCTTTCGAGGAACAGAAACAGGGCACCGATGAACGTGCCCTTGAGGATGACAAGCAAGAGCGTCCCCGCCACAACCAAGGACAGTCCCGTCAGATCGACGATCGCCGTCGTCAGGATCTCCAGGGCGGGATACGTTGGCCCAATTGGGAAAAGCGGATTGGACAGGAACAGACGGCGGGCCGTGATCAGATCCTGGGTTGCGATCCAGTGCAGGTACTCGTCGTAACCGCTGAAGCTCGTCGGGGAATAGACCTTCTTGCAGTAGAACAAGGCTTCGCTAAGCAGGAACAGGAGGCACAGACGCTCGCCCCGGGCTGTCGTCGGCCAGGCGATGCGGAGGCTGGTCGGAACGACCAGGAGGATGACACCGGAGCAGAAGAGCAGCGGCGCCATCTCATAACCCCGGCGCCCGGCTCCGTGCCCGGCCACGACCAGGAGCAGAGCCGTGGCGACCGTCAGGCCCAGAATCGCGATCCATCCGCAGCTAGCCCGTTGCGGCGGGGCATCGGCGCTGCCGCCGCGAAGGTCGGGACCGATAATGGCCGAGATGAACCGTATCCCGGCCTTGAGCGGGTTAATCCTGGTTCCCGCGGTGAAATGAGCCGCCATCATCAGCATCATGCCATCGTCGCGGGAGGCCACGATGTCACGCGTCCGGGTGGCAAGCGGACCGTGGATCGGCTGCTCAGCACATCACGATAGACGTCGCTCAGCGCTTGCGCGCAGGCATCCCAGTCGGGCAGCGCCAAATCCGGGACCTCCCGATGGGCCTCCAGTTCCTCGGCCATGGCGACGGCCAGCTCCGCCGGACCGGCGTTGCACGCAATCGCCCGGCACAGGCCATTGGCGGCCAGTTCCCGCAGACCGGACGTGTCGGTGACGAGGACCGGACGGCGCAGCGACAGGGCTTCCATCACGGCGACCGGGTGGGCTTCGTATTCGCTGAACAGCACGAATAGCCCGGCACTTGCCAGGAGGTCTGCCATTCTCTGCCGCTGTGACCCGGGAATACCCGCAATCGTGACCCGCTTCTCGAGGCCGAGCGTCCCGACAAAGCGCCGCAATTCTCCCTCGTACGGGCCTGTACCGACGACGTGCAGTCGCACGTCCGGTAACCGGCGGATCAGTTCGGGCAAGGCCGCGATCGCCCGGTGATGGCCCTTGTAGCGCTCCAGCCTGCCGCCCGAGACGATCAGGTGCGGATCGACCTTGACGCCTGGGCTCGGAGCCGGCATTGCGGCGCCGTTCGGGATGACGACAAACCGCTCCCGCGGCACGCCCATCCTCCCGCTGAAGAAGTCGGCTTCGAATTCGGAGACGCCGATCAGGCGCGCCGCCCGGGCGACCAGCGGCCGGAGCAGCATGTGCTGGGTGCTGCGCACTGCGTTGCGCAACCGGGAGGAATGCCCGCCGCTGTGGAAGGTCAGGACGAACGGCACGTGCCCGCGGACGGCCGCGAGCAGTCCGATCGGCACCACGAAAGAACTGTAGCCCTGGAAGTGGATCAGATCCCAAGTCCCGCGCCGGATCGCTGTGTAAATGCCCGGCGCCACATAGAGATCCAGCTCCCTTGGCCAGGCCGGTACGCGCTGCACATGCATGCCGCGCACCTCCTCCTCGACTGGCAGCTCCCCCGAGGGATCGGTCGTGAGCACGTCGACCGCGTGGCCACGCGCCACCAAGCGGGGACCGACCTCCTGGATGTGAGTTTCGGTTCCGCCCATAAAGGGGTAGCAGCGAGCGGCAACCATCAAGATTCGCATCAGGCTTACCCGCCCTCAGCACGGGCTGTCGCGCCCCGCTGTTGGTGCACCCTCTCACGCAGGATGGTCTTGAGGACGCGCCAGCCGTCCGGGAGGGCGCGCAGATGGCTAACACCGCTGATGCGCGGAGCCTCGAAACTCGGCACCTCGACGATGTTGAGATGGCTCTTCAAGGCCCGTACGTTGATGAGGGTCTCTATCTCGAACCCATCGCAGTCGCAATTCAGCGTGCCGAGGTGCTTGGTCCAGAAGGCTATGTATCCGTAGCATAGATCGGAGAACCAACCGCCATAGAGCAACCGCACGAACAGGGTCAGCCCCCTGTTGCCGAACATCCGGAATAGCGACATGTCGTCGGTGCCGGCGCCCTGGATAAACCGTGAACCCTTAACGAGATCTGCGCCAGCCATCAGCGCACTGACAAAGACGATCGCCTCCTCCGGGACCATGGAGCCGTCGGCGTCCAGCATGATGATGATCTCACCTGTGGCGGCCCGGAATCCCGCTTGCAATGCAGCGCCCTTGCCCCGCCGGGGCTCCATGACGACCTTCACGTCCTCGCGCAGGCGGCGCGCGACCGCGACCGTGTCGTCAGTCGAACGACCGTCCACGATAATGACCTCATGCGCCCAGTTGGGGATGCGCGGCAGAAGCCAGGGGAGGTTCTCGGCTTCATTGAGCGTCGGGACGATGAAGCTCACCCGAGGCAGTGCCAGTGCCGGCTGAAGGGCAAAATCAATCGGGTCGGCCGGCGATACGGCACCGACGTGGGCGAGATTGCTGGCGAGGCGCTCATTCATGGCAGTGCTGCGAGGTCGAGGACGGGACCCAGAGGGCGCGCTGGAAGCGCGCCACACCACGCGCAGGCAAGTGCGCGGCCAGCGACAAGCCGCAGGGGCCATCTCCAATGAGCGCCACATACACGGATGTGTTTGATCCAACCATATGCGGACTCCCCGGCCACAACGAATATGAAGATGAGCTGAAAGAAGATTGGTGCGCCTATTGGAGCGCTTGTGGCCCCCTAAAGCTTTGGTTGCTGTACGAGCATACGAGCATTACCGGCGAAGATCTGAAATGGAAGGACGATGGATGGTTAGAAAGAGACAATAGATGATTAGCTCTTTTGGGCTATCCCATGCGCTCGACCGCTTTTGCAGCGGGTGGCTAATCCGGACGTGAGACCGGCAGGGAAACGAGTTGCCCATACGGCTCCGAGATTCCGCGCGCTCCGGAGACCGGCGCGTTCGGTACCAGCACTCGATAAGCGGTCGTGACCTCTCGCAACCCCCGGACATGTCCGAACAGGTCGATCACCTCCAAGCCGGACCGGCGGTTGTAGGTGTGACACCCGAAGGCTCCGGACCAAATGCGACCGACCGGGGTCTGGGCAAATTCCGACGCGCCGAGCGCATCGATCTGACAGAATGTCACCGCGCCGCCATAGCCGCGCGCGCAGTCTTGGACTGGGCGCATCGCGCGTCCGCCGTGTCGGATTACGGCGCCGGCGGGGCGGCTGAGCCCGGCATCGATCACAATGGGATTGGCAGCATGGGGCGTCCAAGACCCGGCCAGGCTCTCGGCATGGTAGAGGCTGAGAGTATCCCAGGCGGTGGACCTCCACAGCCTTGGGCTGACGAAAAACCAAAAACCCCCTTCGTGGCAGAGCGGCGTGGTATCGTAGCCCTCAATGCCTTCCATGAGGCAGGCCTCCCGTGTCCACCGGTAGGGAAATTCCACTGCCCTGTAGAGGCTGACATTCCTGGCCGCCCCCGATTCAGGGATCATCCAGATCTGACCATCCTGCTCGAACACGAACGGGTACGAGAGGTGATGCGGTTCCTCCACAACGATCCGGGGGGCGCCGGCTGTCCCATCCCGGTTCACTGCCACGACCGCAATGCACCCCCGGTTCCTCGAGTAGAGGAACTGCTCGACAAAGATGAAAGCCTGCCCCTGGTGCCGGAACGGGAACGGGTCGGCAAGGTAGCTGTCGGCATTTCCCGTGAGCACCCGAAAGCCTGCTTCGCCTTTGTCGAGCAGGCTCGCCGACTCATCGAAGCGCCAGCCGATCCCCCACATCCTACCGCCCCTCGCCAGAATGTCCAAAGCCCCGATCGCCTTCGATGCAACCGTGCCGGTCGCCCTTGCCAGAGCCGAAAGCGCGCCAAATGAAGGTACTGCCTTCCGTGGACCGGAGATACCGTGCGTAGTTGAACCGGTTTCCTCGCGCAGGGCTTTGAGGATTAGTGGCACAGCGCAGGAAAGGGCGCTGTCGAGCCTCATTGCCAGCACTTCATGGTCCGCGCTGGCCAGGCGCGCCGTCCACGGCCACAACGGGCGAGCCGTGTCGTGCAGCTCGACGACAAGATCCTGATTGTTCACCCAGGCCGCCATGACTCCGATCTCGCCGGGTGCGCCGTTGAATACCGGAGTGAGCACGCGCCGCGCCGCCGGGAGCGATCCCAGCCCGCTCAAATCGATCACCACATCCACCTGGTCGGCCGGAGGCGGCGGCAGGCGCCGCAGCGCCGCGTCTACCGGGTCGACGGCGCTCTTCCCGCGAAAGCCATAGACCAGTCTTTCGAGTTCGAGGAGCAGACGGCAGACTAACGGCAGCGGCCGGCGGCCGGCCACCAAAGCGCAGGAGACTTCGTTGCCAGGCACTTCAGCAAGCGCTTCTGCCAGCCAAAGGTGCCATCGCAGTAGCCGGGACGGATCGAGATTGAGGCAGATGCGCATTGTTGTTCTCGCAGCCGATTTCAAAAGGACGCCAGCTCACAACTCCACGATGACAAAGCAGCAGCGCGCCCCGCAGCGCAAGGATGGTTTCCACCCGCTGCGGTTTCGGAGACTCGCCGAACATTTGATTTGGGAGATGGCTGACAGCACGGGTCCCCACTCGAGCGGCTGGAAGCGGCCAGGCACTACTATGCCCGATCGACGCTCGCCTGTGCGAGGTCAGAAGGGGTAGTCCTTCGGGGCGCTTGCGCTGTGCCTGCGACAGGAGTCACGTGGAGGGATGATTGTCGACCGGAAACGGACAAAATACGGACTGCGTAACGCGAGGTGGTTTGCGTCACGCCGGTGCGCCGCCAGACCCGCCGCGCACGCGGGCCCTGGTGATCTTCCGTGGCGAGAACCGCCCTCCGGGCAGGCCGGATCCAGTGCGTGAGGCCTGGCGTTTCAAACCAGGACCATCGCACCCCTATCCAAGAGTTTGGACAGAAACTGGCAGCTCAAGTCGGGAGAAATCCTAGATGCGTATTCTGAAGCTTGCGCAATCCTATCCGTCGACTGGCGTTGGCCAAGAGGGCCACCTCCGGAACCCGAATATCGGTCTCGCTTGCGGCGCTGACGTTGTCACAACCGGTCAGCCGCGATCGAAAACCGGGCAGTCCGACGATGGCGTCAGCAGCGAACGCCGCCCCCCTACGATCTCAGTAATTATTTGTGCCTACACTGCGGACAGGTGGGCACTGCTGCTGAAGTCGGTGGCCTCGGCTCAGGAGCAGACATTGCAGCCCTGCGAGATCATCGTATGCGTCGACCAGCCCCTGTTCCGCCGTTGTGCCGCCCAATGGGCTGACTTCGCTGCATCCACCCCCCCGATACGGGTGATCCAGAACAAATGGGACGGGCATCTCGGGTCGGCCCGAAACACGGCAGCCGAGACGGCTGCCGGAGAGATCCTGGCGTTCCTGGATGACGATGCGGCGGCCGACAAGGACTGGCTCGAGGTTCTCACCGCCCCGTACCAGGACGCGCGCATCGGCGCCGTCGGCGGGCGTCCCATTCCGGTGTTCGAGGTTGGCCGCCCGGGCTGGTTCCCTCTACAGTTCGACTGGGTGTTCGGATGTGCTTACGATGGCCTTCCGACCAGCCGAGGCCCTTTGGCCCACCTCATCGGAGCCAACATGTCGGTGCGGCGGACCCTCCTCGAGCAGGTGGGAGGGTTCCATTCCGACCATCACGACGACATGGACATGTGCCACCGCGTGGCGCACATCAAGGGCAGCGAGGCAGTCATCTATGAACCGGGGGCGACCGTCCGCCACTTTGTGCCCGCCTCACGGCCGACCTGGAAGTACTTCTGGCGCCGCTGCTTCTTCGTCAACAAGGGGAAAGTCGAGGCCTTTGCCCAGATGGGCGACGCCGCCACACTGGGTGCCGAGACCCGCTTCGTCTGGCACGCGCTGACCAGGGGCGTTCCGCGCGAGATTTTGCAAGCGGCCAAGGGCGACGCCCACGGGCTGGCGCGATGCGCGGCAATAATCGTTGGCGTGGGTCTTGCCGCGGCAGGCCATGTCACCGGCCGGATCGCGCTGCTGCGCCGCCTGCGCCGGCTGCGCCAACAGGCCAACAAGCAGATACTGGACGCAGCCGCGCAAGGCATTAGACGTGGGAAGTAGATGCCGTCTTCGCTAATCATCGGGTCGGGTCCGGCTGCAGCCGCCGCCGTGTTGGCGCTGTCCGAAAAACCGGACGAGAAGATAACCGTGTTCGATCCGGGCACCGTGCTGGACGCGGAGACCCAGGAGGTAATAGCCAGGCTGTCCAGGCTGCGTGTCGACGACTGGGATGAGGAGGACGTCCGCCGGGTCAGCCTGCAGCCCAAGCGGGTCCAGTCCGACTCGCTGCCTGAAAAGAGAAGCTACGGATCCGATTTCCCGTTTGCCAACAAGGGCCAGCTCGACGGCGTCCATTCCGTGGGCAGAGTGAACCCGGCGGTCATATCGAGCGCCTACGGCGGGTTCAGCAATGTCTGGGGGGCCCAAATCATGCCCTTCAGCGCCGCCACGTTCAAGGGATGGCCGGTCGACTTCTCGGATATGGAAGAGCACTATCGGACGATCCTGGGTCACATTCCTTTCGCTGGAGAGTCCGACGATCTCGAGGAGTGGTTTCCGCTCATCGGATCCCCGGACCCGCTTCCGCCGCTGGCGCCGCGGACACAGATGGTCCTGGCCAACTACCACCGGCACCGCGAGCGAGTGCGCTCGACCGGCATAACGATAGGCCGCGCCCGGCTCGCCTTCGCTGCCCCCGAATGCCAGCTCTGCGGCCTGTGCATGACCGGGTGCCCACGGTCGCTGATCTTCTCGGCCTCGCACAGCTTCGATCGCTTCCGGCGAAACGGGAGGATCGACTACCGCAGCGGGTTGCTCGCGGTGCGAGTCGAACAGGATGGCGACACGGCCGTCGTGCACGCCCGGGAACTGTCGAGCGGCCATATCCAGCGATTCACGGCCGACCGGGTCTTCGTGGGCTGCGGAGCAATCGGGACCACAAGGCTGATGCTAGGCTCGCTCAGGTCGGACCAGCCGGTACATCTTTCGGAATCTGCTCAGTTCGTTCTTCCAATGATTTCCATGAAGCCAACCCCCGACCCACGTGCAAGGCGCGAGTTCACACTCAACCAGTTCACCATGGTCATCGCCCGGGACGACGAAGGCTTGGATGTTTCACAGATTCACTTCTACCCGTTCAACCAGGCATATTACGATGCGCTTCCCGGGTTCCTCAAACACCGCGCCGCCGCCTTCGCGACCGATCGGCTGCTCAGCCGGTTGACGGTAGGCCTGGGCTACTTGCCGTCCTGGGCATCACCTAAGATCCGGGTGAGCGCCCAGCTGTCCGCAGCAGCTCCTGACGAGCTTCCCCAGATTACCATCACTTCGGAGGGCTTCAGCAAGGCCAGGGTCAGGGGCAAATGTGTGCCTCCGATGCTGCCTGACGTAATAAGGCGGATCCGCAAAGCGGCACCTTACCTGGACTTGTGGCCAGTCACGCCGCAGATGCTATGGTCGGGCGGAGCCAAGAGCTACCACTTTGGCGGCAGCTTTCCTCACGCCAATGAGCCGGATTCCGGGAGTGCGACGACAGACCGCCTCGGGCGGCTGGCGCGCTGGGACCGGATCCATCTCATCGACGGGTCGGTTTTCCCAAGTGTTCCGGCAACCACCTTTACCCTGACGGTGATGGCTAATTCACATCGCATCGCTCGCGAAGCGATGCAGCTGATGGCTTAAGCGTTCGATGCGGGTCGGTATCACCGGAGCGAACGGATATGTCGGGACCATCCTGCGTGCCGCCTTCGCCGAACAAGGGCATGAGGTCATCGCGTTCGCCCGTTCGAACCGGGTGACCTCCGGGCCTGCCGCCGGCGTCACTGAGTGGCGCCCGTACGAGATCAAAAGCCCACTGTCGGGAGCAGCATTCAGCGACCTGGATGTGCTCATCCACGGCGCATGGGACCTGACCCTCGTCAGCGCCGGCGATGTGTGGGGCACCAATGTGTCCGGCTCGCAGCACCTCCTCCGCAATGCGGTCGACGCGGGGGTTCGCCGGGTCATTTTCATCTCCTCGATGTCCGCCTGGGAGGGAACCCAACAGTTGTACGGTCAGGCGAAGCTGGCCTGCGAACGCACCGCCGGCAGTCTGGGAGCTGTCTCCACCCGGCTCGGCCTGGTGTACGGCCCTGGTTGGGGCGGGATGGCAGGCGCGCTCCGCAAGCTCACCACGCTGCCGGTCACACCCCTGATCGGGGCGCGCTCCCATCAGTTCATGGTGCATGAGGCGGACATGGCAACCGCCATGGTGCGAATTGCCGAGTCGGACATGCCCCTGCTGGAACCGGTAGGGCTGGCCAACCCCGAACCGGTGCCGTTCCGACGGCTCATGAACGAGATCGCCGCATCGCAAGGCAGAACACTGCACGCCGTCTCCGTGCCCTGGCAGTTTGTCAGTGGCGCGCTCAAGGCAGCTGAGGCCCTGCATGTCCCCCTGCCCTTCCGATCCGACTCCATCCTCGGGCTCGTGCGCCCGGCGCGTGCGGTTCCCGGCGTAGAGCGGCTCAGGCAACTCGGTATCGAGTTTCGGAGCTTCTCGCTGGATGGCGACCGCCCCTCATCCGGGGCATTGCGTCGGTATTCTTAGTCGAAGGCCGGTTCGATCCGCCAAGAGACGCAAACGGCGAAACTTTGCGGCCGGCACGATCGCAAGGATCCGCGGCAGCGTCGCCGCACAGGCGGGCGCGATGCGATTCAGTCCGGATCAGCAAAATGGGGCTACCCCCGAGGAATAATCGCGGATCGAAGAAAACCATGCAATGATTCACAAAGACGCAAGAGACGCATGACCTCAAAGACGAGCGCAGAGGTTAACGCCGAGCCCCCGTCGAATTCCCTGTTTGTCCGGCGGTGAAGGCTTGCAAACGGAAGTCATTGCAGAATCCGGAGGACTTGTGGCGCGAAAGCTTGCGCACAAGAGGTAAGGGGCAATCCGATTGGGTGAACCGCGCGCCATCTTCGTATCGGGAGTGGCCGGCTTTGTAGGAAGCAGGCTTGCAAGGATCTTTGTTGACCGCGGATATCCGGTCTTCGGCTTTGACAATCTGTCGCGAGGCTCTCGGGAAAACCTGAACGGACTTCTCTCGCATGAGAGGTTCTTTTTCGAGAAAGTGGATCTCTCAGACGCGGCTGCGGTGAGAACCCGATTTTTGAATTGTCACGGTCGCATTCCGATTTCCGAAGTCTGGCACATGGCTGCCAATTCAGACATTCCCGCAGGAATCGCCGATGCCTTTGTCGATCTGCGCGATACCTTTCTGACGACGTTCAACGTGTTGGACGCAATGAAGGCGGCAGAGGTTCCGTTCCTTGCTTTCGCTTCCAGCTCAGCCGTGTACGGCGATTTGGGGGAGGCTCCGATCAGAGAGGATGTCGGGCCGCTGCTGCCGATTTCCAACTACGGCGCCATGAAGCTCGCATCGGAAGCGCTAATCAGCGCAGCCGTCGAGAATTGGTTGGCGCGGGCCTTGATTTTTCGCTTTCCGAACGTGATCGGCGTTCCGGCAACACATGGCGTCATTCTGGATTTCGTCAGAAAGCTGAAGATCACACCAAACAAGCTGAATGTCTTGGGATCGGGCCGGCAACGGAAGGCCTATCTTCACGTCAATGACCTGATCGATGCGATCGTCTACCTGCGTGCAAACGCATCCGAGCGGCTTGGCTGCTACAATATCGGCCCCGAGGACAAAGGGGTAACCGTCAGCTTCATAGCGGAAACGACCGTCGAGGCCGTCGCACCGGGCGCGGGGATCGAATACGGATTTGAAGATCGCGGTTGGACGGGGGATGTTCCCCGGTTTTCCTATGACGTAGCAAAGCTCCGTGCACTCGGTTGGCGGCCCCAGCTTGGATCGGCCGACGCTGTCCGAAAAGCCGTCGTGGAAATCGTGCGGCAGGAAGGACACCCGTGATGCAAGCCGTGGTACTTGCGGGTGGTCTGGGGACACGGCTCAGGGGCCGGATCGGTGATTTGCCCAAGTCGCTGGCCAACATTGGTGGCACGCCGCTTCTCGAGCATCAAATCCTCCTCGCCAAGCAACACGGGATCGAGAGGATCTTGATCCTGGTGAACCATGCAGCCGAGCAGATCGTGGAATTTTGCACTCAGCGCGGGAATTGGGGGATTGACGTTCGTTGTGTAGATGACGGTGCACCTCGCGGGACTGCCGGAGCGGTTCTGTCTGTTTTGCATCTGCTCGACGACGACTTCCTCACCATCTACGGCGACACGATGCTCGACGTCGATCTCACCCGCTTCAAGTGCTTCCATGAAAAACACAAGGCAGCAGCCGCAACTGTTTTCACCCATCCGAATGATCACCCGCAAGATTCCGATCTGATCGAAACGTCGGAAGATGGCGTGGTTGCCGCGTTCCATCCTTATCCACACGATCCCGGTTGCTTTTATCCCAACAAAGTCAGCGCGGCTCTTTACTACATTCGAAGACAAGCCCTGTACCCGTGGCGCGCCGCGGCAACTCCGCTGGATTTTGGCAAAGATCTCTTTCCTGAAATGCTTCGGGCCGGCGCGGAGATCAGAAGCTATAGCAGCCCTGAGTACATAAAAGACGCGGGAACCCCGGCGAGACTTGACAAGGCCTGCGCCGACCTTGCCTCCGGCCGCATAGCCCGAGCTTCACTCGCTTCTCCGCAGAAAGCAGTATTTTTGGACAGGGATGGGTGCATCAATGTCGACTATGGGCACATCGATCGTCCCGAACGCTTCGAACTGATCGAGGGGGCCGCGGCCGCGATCGCCTGTTTCAACCAGGCCGAATACCGGGCAATCGTCGTCACCAACCAACCCGTTGTGGCGAGAGGAGGATGCTCTGTACGAGACTTGCGGATGATCCATAACAAGATGGAGACCGAGCTTGGCCGCCACGGGGCTTTTGTCGATGCCATCTACTACTGCCCGCACCATCCAGACCGCGGCTTTGCCGGCGAGGTTGAAGCGCTAAAGGTCCACTGTGAATGCCGCAAGCCCGCCACCGGGTTGGTCGACCAGGCGGTCGAGGCGTTCAATATCGATCGCAGACAATCCTGGGTCATCGGCGATTCCTCTGCCGACGTCGCACTCGCAAAACGGTCCGGCATCAGATCGATTCTGGTCGAGACGGGCGCGGGCGGGCTGGACAGCAAGTATCATGTCATGCCCGACTATACCGTCCCAGACTTGTTCGAGGCTGCCAAGTTCATTCTCACCGTTCACCCGACCTTGGTCGACACGGCATCTGATCTGATCGCGCATGTGAAGCCGGGTGATGTGTGTTTCGTGGCAGGGCTCTCCCGGAGCGGAAAGAGTGTCCTTTCCAGCGCTATCGCCGAGGTGCTTCGCGGCCGCGGCATTGATGCACAAGTCGTTGCCCTTGATCGCTGGATACGGTCCGCCGCCGATCGCAAAGCAACGGTGATGGGTCGCTACGACATGAACGAGATCAGGAAGGTTCTAAGCCGCCTGGTCGGCGTTCGTTCTCGCGAGACGCTCGATCTGCCCTACTACGAAAAGCTGAGCCGCATATCGCATCCAAGATCGGAAAAGATAAGCATTTCTCCGGAAACCGTCCTGGTCGTGGAAGGATCCGTCGCTCTTTCGCTGTCCGATGTGGTTTTGCCCGGTCGTGCACACACATTCTTCGTTGATATCGATGAGGAGCTGAGGAGGTACCGAGTAACGCGGGAATACTCGCGTCGAGGCGTGGATCGGGAGGCTGCAGCGCGTATCTACAGCTCCCGCCAGGAGGACGAGACACCAATCGTTCTGGCATCGCGGGCGCGCGCCAACCATTGTGTCCGATTGCGGGCGATCGAGCTGATTGAGGCCGTGGGATGATTATCAGCCAGACGCCGCTTCGAGTGAGCTTCGTGGGAGGTGGCAGCGATCTGCCTGCCTTCTATCGGGAGGAAGGCGGCGCCGTCCTAAGTGTTGCTATCGACAAGTACGTCTACGTGAATGTGAACCGCAAGTTCGATAACGGCACTCGAATCGCTTATTCCAAAACGGAAGAGGTCGATAGCGTTGAGGATATCCAGCATCCGATTGTCAGGGCGACGATGGGATACCTTGGGATATGCGGGGGCGTTGAAATAACGACTATTGCCGATATTCCATCCAAGGGAACCGGACTTGGATCATCGAGCGCTTTTACGGTTGGCCTTCTGCACGCGCTGAACGCGTTCCGGGGGCAATATGTCTCCAAGGCAAAGCTCGGTGCCGATAGTTGTTGCATCGAGATCGAACTTTGTGGCGCGCCCATTGGAAGGCAGGATCAATACGCCGCCGCCTTCGGCGGATTGAATCTCATCGAGTTTCACTGCGATGACAGCGTTTCGGTGTCACCGCTCATATGCCCGCGTAATTTCATCGCTTCGATCGAGAAGCAAGTTCTCATGTTCTACACC
Source organism: Mesorhizobium sp. M4B.F.Ca.ET.089.01.1.1 (assembly GCF_004022605.1). Classification (NCBI taxonomy): domain Bacteria; kingdom Pseudomonadati; phylum Pseudomonadota; class Alphaproteobacteria; order Hyphomicrobiales; family Phyllobacteriaceae; genus Mesorhizobium; species Mesorhizobium sp. M4B.F.Ca.ET.089.01.1.1. The sequence goes on along the minus strand of NZ_RZOS01000008.1, from coordinate 3,690 downwards.
GGCATTACTCGCAGTGCTTCGGACATTCTCGTACGCCAGTCGGAGGGGATCGCAAAAGCGCCGGACAAGCGCAAAGCGCTGAGGCGGATGGTCGGGCTCACCTATCAGCTTCGTGATGAACTACATCGATGCAACCTCGACGCCTTCGGCGAAATCCTCCACGAGAACTGGCTCTTAAAAAAGAGCCTCTCTGAGGAAATCACGAACGATGCAATCGATCACTGGTACCAGACCGCAATGCGGGCGGGTGCCACGGGCGGCAAGCTGCTGGGAGCAGGTGCAGGAGGTTTTCTCATGTTCTTCGCACCTCTCGATCGCCACGACGCCATCAAAGCGGCCCTAGGGGACCTAAAGCACTTCCCTGTCAAGTTCGACTTCGCCGGGAGCCGCATCGTTCACTATCAACCGACATCGGAGTCCACCCAATGAAACATTTTGGCGGCAGTAATCAATCAACCGACATCGGAGCCCGCTCAATAGAAAATGTTGGCGGCAGTGCTCAAGGCTATTTCAAGAAACTCGAGATCGTCCTGGCTTCATTGGACCACCAAAGCATCGATGATGCAGTGGCCTTGGTCGCGCAGGCACAGGAGGATGGCAAGCAGATAATCACGCTTGGAAATGGTGGCAGTTCGCTCACGGCGCTGCATTTCATCACGGACTGGAACAAGAGCATCCATCTTTCCACGAAGCGCCCGTTTCGTGGCCGGACGCTGGTCGACAATGTGGGCCTTACGTTTGCATACGCGAACGATGTTTCTTTCCAGGATGTGTTCGTCGAGCAGCTGAAGAACATCCTGAACGAGGGCGACTTGGTCATCGCAATATCGGGAAGCGGAAACTCGGAAAACGTTCTGCGCGCCGTTCGATACGCCAACGATCATGGCGCAGTTACGTTAGGCCTTTGCGGATTCGGCGGAGGCACGCTCCGGCAGATCGCCCAACATGTGGTCTGGGTCAATGTGAATGACATGCAAATTGCGGAGGATATCCATTCCATGTTCGGGCATGTCGTCATGCAGCGTCTTTGTCTTGCGAGTACACAAAAGTGGAGCGATCGGCGACAGCGGCGCAGCGCTGCTGGAGGCTTCAATGCAAATCCAGCTAGCGCCGAGACGGGCTGGCAATCCTGATCGAGAACAGGCGATGCCCCATTATCGGCTCTACGTTCTGGACGAACGCGGCCAGTTCATGGGCGGGGTCAACCTTGCCTGCACGGACGACGGCGCGGCGCAAGAGCACGCCAGGCAGTTAGCAGACGGCCACGAGGTGGAGCTTTGGCGACTGGTTGCGCGGCTCAGATCTGACAATCCACGGGGCCGTCCCGCGGCGACGAAACCCCTTCGCGCACCAGGGCCACGTTTCAGCCATTTCAACAAGCCGCCCAAACGCATCCTGGTGCCACCCAGATCTTGAACGCCATGATCGCTATGCAGGCACGTTGGGGTCGCGAGTGAACGGCCTGTCTGGTGCCGTCGGCGCGGCGCCCGATGACGCCAGCCTTCCACTATGCGAACGACCGCTCGAACCCAAGCTGCGCAACATTTTCAGCCAACGGACACGGTTTGGCAGGACGTCGGGAAGGCGGTTCCAGTGCGGCCGTTCGATCACTTTCCATATTAGAATGTGTTAATAAGTTATGTTAGTAATTTGTTAACAGGCATTCTGCCAGCCTCATTCTCGCCGCAAATCGTGGTAGGGTCGCCGACGTCACGTACATCATCCTTAATGATCAATTCATGCAGGTACAAAACGATGTGAGTGAATAAGTTAAGAAGCGGAAATGCCTGCGTTTTGCTTGGGTGCGCGGGTCGAATTAAAACAAAAAAGACGCAATGAACCAAGGATCTACCGTGCTTATACTACAAGGCATGCTTGGCTGTGCTCCCGCCGGGCGAGATGTGAGCATTCCCGTCGACAAAACCCGCCACCGATGATGCGTTCGACGTTAGGCTCGCTCGACAATATGTCTAGTGCGAGGCCTTCCAAACCTCAGTTACTTTGAAATCCATTCGCAGTGCCTGACTGCGAGCAGGCGACATGTCGCGCAGCTTGGCGATGCGCGGCAGTGGAGTTCTCTATTTTTTTTCAGCGCCAAAGAAGGATCTCGGAATGACTCTTTCCGCCCCCGCAGGCTATACTTCCAGCGACCTCGTCTACGAGGAAAACTTCTCCGGCACGACGCTCGGCAGCGATTGGAATACCTACATCACCAGCAATGCCGCCGACGGCTGGGCATGGAATAGCAATGGGTCGGGAGGAAGCACGCCGGGCGGCCCATATAATGCCGACTACGATATGCCGAGCCAGGTGTCGGTGAGCAACGGGTACCTGGATCTCACGGCGATCAAACAGGCCATCAACGGCGTAAATCAGGGTGGGGTGTCACAGACATTCCCGATCACGTCCGGCGCCGTCAGCAGCTATGGCAACTTTGAATTCAACGGCGGCTACCTTCAGATCAGCATGAAGGCGCCGAGCGGCGACGGCGCATGGCCAGGCCTCTGGCTGATGCCCGGCGATGGCGCGGGCAGCAGCGGCGACAATTTCGAGCTCGACATACAGGAGGGTGGATTTACCGGTTCGGGGTCGGCTGACAACAACTTCTCCTGGCACCTCCACGGGCCATCAGGGTGGGTCGGCGACACTATCGACAGCGGCATCGACCTCACGGGCGGCTTCCACACTTACGGCATCAACTGGGTGCCCGGTGAATCGATCACCTGGTATCTGGACGGCAAACAGATGGCGCAAGTGACCAGCGCCCAGGTCGCGATCCCGAATGAGCCGATGCAATTGATGATGAACCTGGGGGTCGCGAATGACAACGCGAGCGGGTGGCATACGGCTCTGGATGGTTCGACCCCATCGTCGATGCAAATGCTGATCGACGGGGTTCAGCTTTATCAGAAGGCGGGCAGCGGCGACACCGTCACGGGCGCCAACGTCACTCCCTCGACGACGTCATCGACCCAGACCCCGACGACGCCGACGGTCCAGCCGGCGGTGACTCAGGTCGCCGCTTCGCCGGGAACGGGAACCGAGCATGCCGGCGATGCCATCACATTGACGGTCGCCTTCAACAAGGCCGTGACCGTCACGGGCACGCCTACACTGTCGCTCAATGACGGCGGAAAGGCCAGCTATGTCAGTGGCTCTGGCACCAGCGCGCTCACCTTCCGCACCACGGTCGCTTCGACCGACAAGGATACCTCGGCGCTCGCCATCACCGGGGTCAATCTTCCGAGCGGCGCGAGCATCAAGGATGCGTCCGGTGTTGCGGCGAACCTCTCGGGCGCGGTGAAGACGTTCTCCGGGCTCCAGATCGATCCGATCTTGCCGGCGGTGACGCAGGCCACGGCCTCGCCGGGAACCGGCACCGAGCACGTCGGAGACACGGTCACGCTGACACTCGGCTTCAACGAGGCCGTGGCGGTATCGGGCACGCCGACGCTGTCGCTCAACAATGGCGCGACCGCCACCTATGTGGGCGGCTCCGGAACGAGCGCGCTCAACTTCCGCATCACGGTCGCGTCGACCCACACGAGTACCTCGGCACTTGCCATCACCGGGGTCAATCTTCCGAACGGTGCGAGCATCAAGGACGCCGGCGGTGTCGCTGCGAACCTTGCGGCCGCGGTGAAGACGTTCTCCGGTCTCCAGGTCGCGACGTCATCGGCAGCCCCAACA
>NZ_RZOS01000089.1:0-16826 GCF_004022605.1 Mesorhizobium sp. M4B.F.Ca.ET.089.01.1.1 | reverse complement strand
GTATACCATGATATGGAGAGCCAAGAACCTTGTCAACCGGCCATGGAATCTGTTTTTGTGGCGACGCCAGAGTGCCTCGCCGTTCCATGAAAACGGCGACCCGCTCTAACTCTTTGTTTTGACGCAACTCCTGACGGAAAACCGCTTCACACTTTTCCTGGAATTGCCCTAAGGGCGGAAAAAATGCCTGACGACACGCTTCGGATCGACCGTTCTGCCAAGACGCTGCGGACACTGGCGCTGGAGCGCATGCGCGAGGCGATCATGGATTTCCATTTCCAGCCTGGCGAAAGGCTGGTCGAGCGGCCGCTGTGCGACCAGCTCGGCGTCAGCCGTTCGGTGGTGCGCGAGGTGTTGCGGCAACTGGAGGCCGAGGGCCTGGTGCAGATGGTACCGGGCCACGGACCAGCCGTGGCCAAGCCCGACCTCGGCCGTACCGACGAGATCTACGAACTGCGCGCGCTGCTGGAAGGCATCGCCGCGCGGGCCTGCGCGACCTCGGCCACCAAGGAACAGATCGCTCTTCTCGACGCCGCCCTGGAAAAGCTGCTCGAAGCCTGGGCCTCGGGCGCCCCGGTGGAGGTCATGCGGGCGACGGCCAGCTTCTACGAGGTGCTGTTCGAGGCCGCCGACAAGCGGATCGCCTGGGAGATCGTCACCGGGCTAAATGTTCGCATCAACCAACTGCGTTCGATGACGATCGCCTCGGAAAACCGCCGCGAGCCGGCGATCAACGAGATGAACGCGATCATGGACGCCATCAGGGCGCGCAAGCCGGAAGAGGCGGAGGCGGCGGCGCGGCGGCATGTCGAATCCGCCTGGCGCATCGCCCGCGATGCGCTTCGGCTGCGATCGCTGTAGGGTCCGACCAGCAAGAAAACGGCCCCGCAAGCGGAGCCGTTTCATCCATTGCGATGTCGGCAGGTTTACTTGCTGCCGCCGTTAGCCTTGACGCTGCTGCAGAACTCCGGATGGGTGTTGGTCGGATTGGCGTTCTTCGACTCGTCGTCGCAGGCCGTCATCATCGCCATCTGGTCTTCTGGCGTCAGCGCCTTCCAGGCCTTCACAAAGTCATCGCTGCTGACCATCGTCTTCATGCTGGAGTCGGTATAGAAGGGCTGCATCTTGGCCGGGTCGTCGAGTGCCGACGTGCCGGTGTTTCCTGCAGCCAGCGCCGAGCCGGCGACCATCGAAAGCGCCATGGCGCCCAGCCCTATCATCTTGATGTTCACGATATAATCCTCCTGTTGCTTTGGGGATCGTCGAAGCAACGATCGAAGGCCAAACGACAGGTCTGGACGAAAGTTCCACCATGTGGCGATTGGAGAGATGATAATTCTGTCGAAATAGGACCCGGCGCAAATTGAACCTTTTCGCTCGCCCAACGTTCGATTCAATTGAGCTGCGCCGACGCCTGCAAATGACGTTACGCGCAGGGGGAAATTCGTACTTAGTTCTTATCGACGGGTTTAGATCGCATCCTGGAAACCGTCTCGCGTTCCGCCCGCTTGGAGCGCAGCGGCGGCAGCCCGCGGTCGATCAGGTCCATATCCTCCAGCACCATGTCGCCCATGCGCTTAAAGGCGACGTCGAGCGCGCCGGCGCGGTGCGCGGAGCGCAGGAAGCCGGGCAGGGTGCGCACCGGATGGTCCCTAGCCAGCGGCTCTTCCGGAAAGACATCGCTGGCGGCGACGATCTGGCCGTTGCGGACCGCCTGCATCAGCGCCGGGAAGTCGACGACACCGGCTCGGCTGAGCAGGATAAAGGCGGCGCCCTTGCGCATTTTCGCGAAGGCCTCGGTGCCGAGGAAGCCCTGGTTCTCGCTGGTCACCGAGGCGACGACGAAGACGAAATCGCTCTCCGACAGCACCTTGTCGAGCGAGGCGGGCTCGACGCCGTTGTCGATGAGGATCGACGGCGGCAGCCAGGGATCGAACACCCTGATCAGGGTGCGAAAGCCCGTCAGCAGGCGGTTCAGCGCGCGGCCGAGATCGCCGAAGCCGATGATGCCGACTTCCGCGCCCGAGAGGAGCCGCGCGGTCGCGTTGCCGTCGCCGCCCCACAGTTCCTTGCCCTGCCGGAAGGCAAGGTCGGCATCGACGATGCCGCGTGCCAGGTTGAGCGCCATGGCAAGGCCGAGCTCGGCGACCGGTTCGGCGAAGACCAGGCCGGTGGTGACGACATGGATGCCGCGGGCAAACAGTGTGTCGTAGGGCATGTTGTTGACGAGATTGGTCTCGACGTTGAAGACGCAGCGCAGCGCCTGAAGTCGTTCCAGCGTCTCCGGGCGGAGCGGCGGCTGGCCGACGATGTAGCGCGCCTCGGCAAGCACATGCGCCGGCAACCCGGCGACACCTTCGGGCGTTGTTTCCACGATGCGATATCGCTTGCGAAAGAGCGCCAGTTGCGGTGGTGTGAAGATCAGCTCGAGCGTGCGCGGCTCGGGTGCGCTGATGACCAGCGGCAAGGCATTGTTTGACATGATGTTTCCTCCCGGCGTTGCCGGATCGTGCCACTCACAGCGGTGTTTTACTCCGGATTAAACGATTTACAACTGCGAAAAATCGATTTATCCATTGCGCTGGCGAGGTGGCGTGCGGCTACCCGCCTTTCGGAGCAGGATGATGGCGCATCGGGAGACCCAGCAGCGGCGTCCGTCGATCCACGACGTGGCAAGCCGCGCCGGCGTGTCCGCCGCCACCGTCTCCAAGGTTTTGGCAGGCGTCACCACGGTGAAGCCCGAAAATGCGCAGCGCGTCTTCGATGCCGTCGATCTCCTCGGTTACCGTGTCGATCCGCTGGCGTCCGACATGCGCCGGGCCAAGCGGCGCATCATCGGCGCCATCATGCCAGAGTTCGAAAGCGAGTTCTTCGGCCAGATGGTCAGCGAGCTCGAGGGTCTCGCCGAGCAGCGCGGTTTCACGCTGGTCGCCGCCTCTAGCCGTGAGTCGGAAGCGCGCGAAAAGGAGATCCTGGCCCGCATGCACGACTGGCGCGTCGCCGGCATCGTGCTGGCACCGGTGCGCAACGAGCATGGGCCGGCGGCCGGCTTCATGAAAGCCAACGGCATGACCGGCGTGCTGATCGACCGCGTGCTCGCCGACGACGCATTCGATACGGTTTCGGCCGACAGCGCCGCGGCAAGTGCGGAGGTGGCGCGCGCGCTCGTCGGCAAGGGCCATCGCCACATACTGGTCGTCGGTCTGGGCCAGCAGGCGGCAACGGTGCGCGCCCGCCTCGAAGGGTTTCGCGCGACCGCGCTGCAACTGGTGCCCGACATCCGCATCGACGTCGTGCTTGCCGAAAGCGAGGTCGAGCCGCTGCGGACGCTGCTCAGCGACTATTTCAGCGAGGGTGCCAATCGGGGTGAACGCCCGACGGCGGTCTATTCGCTGTTCCTCAAAGGCACGCTGGTGGCGCTTTCCGAATTCCGCCGTCGTGGCTGGCATTGCCCGGACGACATCTCGCTGGTCGGCTTCGACGACGCCGAATGGATGCAGGTGACCTGGCCGGCGATCGCCGCCGTGGTGCAGCCGGTGCGCGAGATCGCCAGCAATGCGATGGACGTGCTGTTTCGCAGGATCGAGGGGGAGCGCGGCCCGCCCAGGGCGCGGCTCGAGCCCTGCAAGGTGTTGATGCGGGAATCCGTTGGCTCGCCAGGCAGCGGCCCGCATTCGGGGGGAGGAAGCCGACAATAGCCCCCATTGTCGAAAACCGAGTGGCGCCGCACCTGGCTTTGGCTCGTGGCGCGTGACATCAACAGGGAGGAAAACGTGACAGCATTCGTTCTGAAGATAAATCGATTTACGATGGCCTTGGGCATCGCTCTGGCGATGTCGGCAGTAGGCGCCGCCAAGGCCGAGGACGGCGAATACGGCGTGCTGATGAAAACGCTTGCCAACCCGTTCTGGGGCGCGATGGGCCAGGGCGTCGAGGACGGCGCCAAGGAAGCCGGGGTGAAATATTTCCAGCAGGCCGCCGAGAGCGACCAGGCGGCTGAGCCGCAGCTCAACCTCTGCAACACGATGCTGGAGCGCAAGCCGGTGGCGATGATCACCGCGGCGATCAACTCGACCAACCTGTTGCCCTGCCTGAAGGCGGCGCAGGATGCCGGCATCAAGGTGGTCGACCTCGACGGCAATCTCGATCCGGCGGTGCTCGACAAGGAAGGCATCAAGATCACCTTCCGCATCGGCTCCGACAATGTCGCGGCCGGCGGACAGGGCGCAGAATATCTAGTCTCCAAGCTCGGCAAGGACGCCAAGGGTCCGGTGCTGGTGATCGAGGGCCTTTCCGGCAACATCACCGGTCAGAAACGCGCCAAGGGTTTTGCCGACAAGCTCAAGGAACTGGCGCCGGGGTTGGAGATCGTTGCTTCGCTGCCCGGCGACTGGGATCGCGGCAAGGCGGCCTCGATCGCAACCGATACGCTGACCGCGCATCCTGACCTGGTCGCCATCTTCTCCGCCAATGACACCATGGCGCTCGGCGCCGTGGAATCGGTCTATGCGGCCGGCAAGGGTGAGCAGGTGACGATCATCGGCGTCGATGGCAATTCGGATGCGGTCAAGTCGATCAAGGAGGGCCGCCTCAACGCTTCGGTGGCACAGCTCCCCTATCTGGTCGGCAAGCAGGCGGTCGAGAACGTCAAGAAGGCGCTCGCCGGCGAGAAGGTCGAGGAGAGCATCGCCGTGCCTACCTTGGTGCTGACCAAGGAAATGCTCGACGCCGGCAAGGAGCCGATGCTGCAATATGTGAAGTGAGCAGGGAATAGGGAATAGGCAGTAGGCAGTAGGCAGTAGGGGAGTAAGCGGTTCGCATCGCTTCAGGTCGCTCCTTAATCCACTACTGCCTAATCCCTACTGCCCTACTGCCTAACGGCCGCTCTCAAAGGTGCAAAGACATGGCTTCTGAACAGCCCGGTTTCTGGGCTCGGGTGCAGCGCGCATCCGTCGAACGGCTCCACATCAGGCTGGAGTCGCTGCTGGTGCTTGTGGCGCTGAGCGGGGCGATAGCGCTGCTGTCGCCGTTCTTCCTGTCGCTGAGCAATTTCCTCAACATCCTGCTCGCGACATCGACGATCGGCGTGCTGGCGATCGCCGCCACTTTCGTCATCGGCTCGGGCGGGCTCGACCTGTCGCTCGGCTCGGTCATGGGCCTTGCCGGCGTGGCGGGTGCCTTCGTCGCGGTCAATCTCGGCTGGCCGTCGGTCTTCGCGCTCATCGCCTGCATCCTGGCCGGCGGCCTTGCCGGCTACATCAACGGGCAGCTCGTCACCCGCGCCTTCGTGCCGGCCTTCATCGTCACGCTCGGCATGCTCGGCCTGGCGCGCGGCCTGGCGCTGGTCATCTCGCAAGGCAGGGCGATCTACGGGCTGCCGTCGGCGATCGTCTATATCGGGCAAGGGCGGCCGTTCGGCATCCCGATGCCGGTGATCATCCTGGTGCTGACGGCGATCGTCGCGCATTGCGTGCTCGCCTACACACGCTTCGGCCGCCACACGCTGGCGCTGGGCGACAGCGAGGGCGCGGCGCGCGCCGCGGGCATCCGCGTCGAGCACCATCGCCGCATCATCTATACGCTGTCCGGCGCGCTCGCCGGGCTCGCCGGCCTGCTGTTCACCGCCCGCGTCAATGCCGGCGACCCGACCGCCGGCATCAACTACGAGCTCACCGCCATCACCGCGGCGATCATCGGCGGCACCAACCTGTTCGGCGGCCGCGCCTCGATCCTCGGCACGATGATCGGCGCGCTGATCATGGGCGTCTTGCAGAACGGGCTGACGCTGCTTGCCGTGCAGTCCTATTACCAGCAGATGGCGATCGGCGCGGTGCTGATCCTTGCCGTCTTCATCGACCAGTACCAGGTCCGGAAGGAGTCGCGCGTATGACGCTTCTTTCGCTTCAAGGCATCCGCAAAAGCTTCGGCGCGGTCGACGTGCTGCACGGCGTCGACCTCAAGGTCGCTGCCGGCGAGGTGGTCGGGCTGGTCGGCGACAATGGCGCCGGCAAGTCGACGCTGATGAAGACCATCACCGGCATCTACCGTGCCGATTCCGGCTCGATCGAATTCGACGGCAAGGACATCCTTGCGCTCGACCCGGGCCAGCGGCGCGAGCTCGGCATCGAGATGATCTATCAGGACCTGTCGCTGGCCAAGCAGCAGGACGTGGCCTCGAACATCTTCCTCGGCCGCGAGCCGACGAAACGAGTGTTCGGCCTGTTTCCCGGTTTCGTCGACAAGGCGGCCATGGACCGGGAAGCCACGCGGATGATCGAGCGGCTCGGCGCGCGCCTGCCGTCGATCAACCGTTCGGTCGGCTCGTTCTCGGGCGGCCAGCAGCAGACGGTGGCGATCGCCCGCGCGCTGACCTTCAACCCGAAGCTCGTGATCATGGACGAGCCGACGGCTGCGCTTGCGGTGCGCGAGGTGCAGAGCGTGCTCGACCTGATCCGACGGCTGCGGTCGGAAGGCATCGCCGTCATCCTGATCTCGCACCGGCTGAACGACGTGCTATCGGTCACCGACCGCATCGTCGTGCTGCGTCACGGCCGCGCCGATGCCGATCTCGTCACCAGCAAGACCAACATGAACGAAGTCGTCAGCCGCATCGTCGGCGGCGGCGATGTCAGCGCCGCGGCGGCGCACGAACAACGAGGCTAGAGCTCATGAACACCTTTGGACTGCACACTTTCGCCATCGCTCCGGTCTGGGACCTTGCCCGCATCGAGCCGCAGATGGACCGGCTGAAGGAACACGGTATCGGGCTGATGGAAATTCCGCTGCTGCGCCCTGAGGAGATCGACACCAAGCGCACGCGCGGCTTCGCCACCCACTATGGCGTCGAGCTGATCCCGTCGCTCGGCCTGCCGCGTTCCCTCGACGTGGTCGAGCGACCGGACGAGGCGCTCGACTTCCTGCAGCCCGCCTTCAAGGTCTGCAACGAGGTCGGCAGCGAAGCGCTCGGCGGCGTCACCTACGGCACGATCGGCAAGACCACCGGCCGGGCGCCGACGCGCAAGGAGATCGACGGCATGTGCCGCTTCCTCGAACGGGCGGCGAAGTCGGCGAAGGCGCGCGGGCTGAAGCTCGGCATCGAACCCTGCAACCGCTACGAGACGCATCTGATCAACCGCGGCATCGATGCGGCCAGGATCATCGAGCGCATCGGCGCCGACAACATCTTCATCCATCTCGACACCTATCACATGCATATCGAGGAGGAGAGCTTTGCCGCCGGCTTCGAGGCGGCCGCGCCCTTCCTCGGCTATGTGCACGTGTCGGAAGCCAACCGCGGCGTGCCGGGGCGCGGCATGATCAACTGGGCGGCCTGCATGAAGGCGATCGCCGACATCGGCTACGAGGGGCCGATCACGCTCGAAAGCATGAACCATGTCGACGTCGACATCGCCGGCGGACTGGCGGTGTGGCGCCCGGTGGCTGAAGACCCGCGCGACGTCATCGAGGTCGGCCTGCCGTTCCTGCGCGACGAGGCGAGGAAGGCAGGGCTGAGCCTCGGCAGATAGAAGGTCGCCAGGCTCTCCGTCAGAACGGGTAGTGCTGGCCGGGATCCTCGATCGTCACCCAGCGCAGGTCGGTGAATTCGGCGATCGAGGCCTTGCCGCCGAAGCGGCCGTAGCCGGAACCTTTGACACCGCCGAACGGCATCTGCGCCTCGTCGCCGACGGTCGGGCCGTTGATGTGGCAGATGCCGGCCTGAATGCGGGCAGCGACCGCCATGGCGCGCTTGATGTCACGGCTGAAGACGGCCGACGACAGGCCGTATTCGGTGTCGTTAGCGACGCGCACCGCCTCGTCCTCGCCCTTGACGCGAATGACTGGCTTGACCGGCCCGAAGGATTCTTCGGCATAGACGCGCATCGAAGGCGTCACGTGATCAAGCAGCGTTGCGTCCACCACTGTGCCGGTACGCTTGCCGCCTGCGACGAGCTTCGCACCCTTGGCGACGGCGTCGGCGACCAGTTCCTCCATCTTGTCGGCGGCCTGGCTGCTGATCAGCGAGCCAAGCACGACATGGCCGCGCGGGTCGCCGGCCGGAAGCTGCGCGGCGCGGGCTGCAAGCTTGGCGACGAACTCGTCGGCGACCTTCTCGTCGACGATCAGCCGCTCCGTCGACATGCAGATCTGGCCCTGATGCATGAAGGCGCCGAAGGTCGCGGCGTTGACCGCCGCGTCGATGTCGGCATCGTCAAGCACCAGAAGCGGCGCCTTGCCGCCAAGCTCGAGCAGGGCCGGCTTGAGATGGCGCCCGGCGAGCTCGGCGATGATGCGGCCGACCTTGGTCGAGCCGGTGAAATTGACCCGCTTCACCGCCGGATGCGCGACGAGCGCCTCGACGATCCCGGCGGCATCCTTCGGGTCGTTGGTGACAACATTGACGACGCCCTTCGGCAGGCCGGCCTCGACCAGCACCTGGCCGATCAGGCGATGCGTGCCGGGGCACATCTCGCAGGCCTTGAGCACCACCGTGTTCCCGCAGGCGAGCGGCATCGCCAGCGCGCGGGTGCCGAGGATGACGGGTGCGTTCCAGGGCGCGATGCCCAGGCAGACGCCGGCCGGCTGGCGGATCGCCATGGCAAGCGTGCCCGGCTTGTCCGAGGGGATGATCTCGCCCGCGATCTGTGTCGTCATCGCGGCTGCCTCGCGCAGCATGTTGGCGGCCAGCATAACGTTGAAGCCGGCCCACGGCCCGGTCGCTCCGGTCTCCTCCATCATCAGCCTGGTGAATTCGCCGACCTTGGAGGCCATCACCTCGGCGGCCTTGGAAAGCAAAGCGCGGCGCTCGCCTGGGCCCGTCCGCGACCAGGCCGGGAAGGCCGCGGCAGCGGCGCCGACGGCGGCATTGGCGTCGGCGATGCTGGCGGCGGCGGCGCGCGTCGCCAGCTTGCCGGTGAAGGGGTCCAGGCGGTCGAAGGAAGCCTTGCCCGTTGCAGTTCTTTCGTCGCCGTCGATCAGAAGTCCGATATCCATTTGGTCTCTCCCTCGCTCCGGGTGGAGCGTTGCAAACTAGAAGCCGAGCACCTCGGCGTTGATCGAGGCTTCGAGGCCGCCGTCGACCGGCACATTGGCGCCGTTGATCCAGCGCGCGCCATCCGAGCACAGGAACAGCACGACCGGCGCGATATCGCCCGACGTGCCGGCACGACCCACCCGCGAAATATCGCTGTCGACGCGGTCGTCGCCGAGCACGGCGCGGAACTGCTTCAGGATCGGCGTCTCGACCGGGCCAGGGCTGACCGCATTGAGGCGGATGCCGCGGCTCTTGAACAGCTCCTGATGCGCGGCGCGGAAGGTCCACAGCAGCAGAAGCTCCTTCGAGACCGGATAGCCTTCCTCGTTCTTGACCGCATGGTCGGCGACCACCCTGGCGACATTGGGAAAGCCCTCGATGCCGATCATCGAAGCGGCGCGGTTGAGATTGGCGCGCCAGCCGAAGCCGGCGATCGAGGCGACATTGACGATGGCGCCGCCTTCGCGAAGCTTCGGCGCCAGCGCCTCGGAAAGCGCACGCAGTCCGTAGAAATTGACGGCGAGCGTCGACACGGCGCCAGTGTTGCCCGAAAGGCCGGCGACGTTGCAGAGCGCATCGAGGCGCTCCGGCAGCCGTGCCACCAGTTCGTCGACGCCGGCCTTCGACGAGATGTCGGCCTTGACGAAGCTGCCGGCACTTGCATCTGGCTCACGCACGTCGACGCCGATCACGTCGGCGCCGAGCTGACCGGCGAGTTCCGCCGTGCGGGCGCCGATGCCGGAGGCGACGCCGGTGATGAGGATGGTCTTGCCGAAAAGCATGGTCAGGCTTTCTCCCGAGATGTCGTTGTCTGTGCCGGAGAGGCGGTCTCGCCCGTCGTTAGGGTCGCGTTGACGGGAATCCTGACGCTATAGCCGACGGGCAGCAGCCGAAGCCCAAATCGCTCCTCCAGCGTTCCCCACAGGCCGCGCGGCAACAGCAGCGAGAAGGCAAGCGCTGTGGCGCCGAGGCCGATCAGGTACCAGACGCCGGCGGCGCCGAACCAGGTCTCGATGAGGAAGAAGAGCAAGGCGCCAAGGATGGCGCCCTCGAAGGTGCCGATGCCGCCGACCAGCACCATGAAGATCATGTAGGCCGTCCACTGGACACTGAAATAGGTCTTCGGCTGGAAAGTGATCGAGGTCGCCAGCCACAGCGCGCCGGCAATGCCGATGCCAAAGGCGGCGAGAACGAAAAGCAGCCGCTTGGTGCCGGTAACGCGCACGCCGACCGAGGCTGCCGCATCCTCGTTGTCGCGGATGGCGCGGATGGCGGCACCCGTGCTGCCGCGCAGCAGGCCGAACAGGACGGCAAGCAGGGCGGTCATCGACGCCAGCGCCAGCCAGTAGATCGCCACGCGTCTGGTCGAAGCGTCATAGACGTTGAGCGAGATCAGCGACGTGCCGGTCTCGCCCTGCACCAGCCGGTCGAGGTTGACGAGGAGATGGGTCAGCGCCGCGATCACCCACATGCCGATGGCGAACTCGCCGTTCCTGAGCCGCAGCATGAACAGCGAGATCGGCCAGGAGACAGCGCCGACGACGATCGCCGAAACGAAGAGCGCGACGAAGGGATTGAGGCCGGCATCCGCCAGCCGGATGCTGAAATAGGCGCCGAGGCCGAAGAACACCTGCTGGCCGACCGAGACCAGTCCGCCGAAGCCGGCGAGCGCGTTCCACATCGCCGCGAGGATCACATAGATGAACAGCGCGGTCATGCGGTCGACGGCGCCAGCCGACAGGAATTGCGGCGCGATCGCCAGCAGCGCGATGATCAGGGCCACCGCGATCGCGGCGATGCGCGAGGCGGCGGTGCCGCGCTCGATGACAGGGGAGGCGGCGCTCATGATGCCTTCCCCGCGGGCAGGCGCAGCAGGCCGCGCAGGCCGAGGCCGGCGGTGGACAGGCGTATGAACAGCGCGATCAGGAACGCGACATGGCCGCCGATCAGGAAGCCCTGCGGATGTACCTGGGCGCCGAGCGTCTGGGCGAGCGCCAGCACGATGCCGCCGATCAGCGTGCCCCACAGCGAGCCGGCGCCGCCGATGACCGCCGCCTCGAAGGCGAACAGCAACTGCGGCGCGCCGGCATAGGGATCGAAGGTGGCGCGCATGCCGAGGAAGGCGCCGGCGAGACCGACGGTGACCATGGCGATGGATGCGGCGACCGCATTGGCGCGGCGCGCATCGATGCCGACAAGGCCGGCCGTATCAGGGTCCGCCGAGGTGGCGCGGATCGCGCGGCCAAGGCCGGTGCGGGTGAGGAAGAGCTGCAGCCCGCCAAGCAGCACCACGGCGGTGACGAAGATGATGACCGCGAGCTTGCCGACATAGATGCTGCCCGGCCATTCCCAGGAATCGTAGGAGAGGCTGCCGATAAAGGGCGCCAGCGAGCGCGTGTCGGCGCCGAACTGCTCGAACAAGAGATTGTCGATGACGATTGCGAGGCCGAAGGTCGTCAGGATCGGCAACAGCGCCCCGCCGCGCGCGCTGCGTTCGAGCAGGAAGCGCTGCAAGGCCCAGCCGATGGCGGCCATCAGCGGCAGGACGATCAGCAGTCCAAGGAAGGGTGAAATGTGGAAGCGCGAGGCGAGCAGCCACAGCGCGAAGGCCGACAGCACGGCGAGGCTGCCATGGGCGAGGTTGATGATGCGCATCACCGAAAACATGAAGGAGAGGCCGCAGGCGATCAGCGCGTAGTAGCCGCCGAGCAGGATGCCCTGGACGATCTGGTTGGTCATGCCGGCACGCCTCCGGCGCCCTTCCGATGCAGGCCGAAATAGGCTTTCGTCACCTCGTCGCGCGACACGCTCTTGCTGTCTCCGGCAAGCGCGATCCTTCCCTCCAGCATGCAGATGACCTTGTCGGAGACGGAGAGGGCACGGTTGAGATCCTGCTCGACCAGGATGATCGTCGTGCCGGAACTGATCAGGCCGTGCAGCGAGGCGTAGACGCGGTCGACGACTAGCGGCGACAGGCCGAGCGACACCTCGTCGAGCAGCAGCAATTCCGGATTGCTCATCAGCGCGCGGCCGATAGCGGTCGCCTGCTGCTCGCCGCCGGACAGATGGCCGGTCCTGGAATGGCGGCGCGGCTTGAGGTTGGGAAACGTGTCGAGCACCTTGTCGACGTTCCAGTCGCCGGAGCGGCCGGCGGTCTTGCCGAGCAGGAGGTTTTCCTCGACCGTCATTTCGACGAACAGTTTCCTGCCTTCGGGCACCAGTGCGATGCCCATGCCGACTCTGCTGTGCGAGGGCACCCCGGAAAGGTCGGCGCCGTCGAACCGCACGCGACCCGATGCCTGCGGATGCGCTCCGGCAATGGCGCGCAGCAGCGTCGTCTTGCCGGCGCCGTTGGCGCCGACCAGCGCCAGCGTCTCGCCGCGCTCGACGGTGAAGCTGACGCCGCGTACCGCCTGCAACAGGCCGTGGCGGACAACGAGATCCTCGACCGAAAGCAGGCTCATTTCGGGCCTCCGCCGAGATAGGCGCTGATCACCTGCGGGTTGGCCATTACCGCTTGCGGATCGCCGTCGGCGATGATCTTTCCGGCATCCATGCAGATCAGTCGCTCGGCCACCTGCAGCAGGATGTGGACGATGTGCTCGATCCAGACGATGCCGATCTTGCGGCGCCGCAATTCCCTGATGGTCTCGACCAGCTCGCCGGCCTCGCCGTCAGTCAGGCCGCCGCCGATCTCGTCGAGCAGAAGCAGCGTCGGCCTGGCAGCGAGCGCCCGGGCGAGTTCCAGCCGCTTGCGGTCGAGCAGGCCGAGCGTCTCGGCGCGCCGGTTGGCAACGCCCAGCATGCCGCAGAGTTTCAGCGAGGCAAGCGCTTCCTCATAGGCTTCGTCGCGCTTGAGGCCGGCGCCATGCGAGGCGGCAACGAAGACGTTCTCAAAGGTGGTCATGCCGCCGAAAGGCTTCGGCACCTGATGCGTGCGCACGAGGCCGAGGCGGCAGCGCGCTGTGGCCGGCAGCGCGGTGACGTCGCCGCCTTTGAAGGCGACGGTGCCGGCACTGGGCGGATAGGCGCCGGACAGCACGCTGAGCAATGTCGTCTTGCCGGCGCCGTTCGGGCCGACAATGCCGACCGCCTCGTCGGCTCCCATGGCGAAGTCGATGTCGTCGAGCACCACCAGCGCCCCGAAGCGCTTGTGGATGCCAGCGGCATCGAGGATCGCAGCGTTGGGCGAAATGGTCACGATGCGAACCCCGTCAGCAGTCCAATCAGCCGTTGTACGGCTGCAGCTTGGCTTCGACCGGCACCTTCGGGTCGGTGGCGTTTTCGGTCACGACATAGTCAAGCGGGAATTTGCTGCCTTCCTTCGCTGCCACCCACTGCGTGCCGATGATCGGGCCGGGCGAGACGTTGGCGACGGGGCCGCTGGTGAAATCGACCTTGCCGATCATCGTCTCGGTGTTGAGCGCGCTCAGCGCCTTGGCGACCGCCGCCTTGTCCTTGGCGTCGGTACTGGACTTCAGCGCTTCGAATCCGGCGTCGAGCAGCGACATCGTGGCGCCGAGCTGCTGCGTCCACTGCTTGCCGCTCGCCGCTTCGTAGCCGTCGGCCAGCTCGGTCCCGGAAACACCAGTGAGCGGCGACTTGTAGGGGAAGGCCTTGTGCCAGTAAGCGGCGCTCGCAATCTTCATGCCGAGGTCGCCGAGCGCCTCGATGTCGGACGGGAACAGGCCGGTCTTGGCGACCTGGGCGATCTTGATCTGCCGGGTCAGGCCCTGCTGCGCCGCCTGGCGCCAGAAGGCGGCGAAATCCGGCGGGATCGGGAAGGAATTGAAGATCTCGACGCCTTCCTGCTTGAACAGCGCGATCTGCGAGGAATAGTCGGTGGTGCCGGTCTCGTAGGCGCCGGGGTCGACGATGGTGAAGCCCTGCTTGGCGAGCAGCGGTGCAAGATGGGCACGGATGGCATTGCCGTCGGCGTCGTTCGGATACATGACGCCGACCTTCTTGTTGGTCTCGATCAGATTCCACTGCGAGACATAGGCCTTGAAGAATTCGTCGACGCCGAAGCCGAAATGATAGGTCCATTTGAACGGCGAAGGCTGGCCCGGCTTGGCGCCGCGGCCGAAATACCAGGCTTCCCACGGCATGACGGTGGACAGGCAAGGTACGCCGGCCGCTTCGCAAGCATCGGCCACGGGGTTGATCACCTCAGGCGTCGAGACGGCAAGCATGAGGTCAATCGCCTGGTTGTTGATCAGATCCTTGGCGAGTTGGCCGGCGCGGGAGGGATCGGATTGCGTATCCTGATCGAGGATCTCGACACTGTATTTCTTGCCGCCGAGCTCGATGCCATTGGCGAGCGCCTTGCGGGCGAGGTCGAGCACGTAGCCGTCGGTCTCGCCGAAACCGCCGAGAGGCCCGGTGCGCGGACTGACGAAGCCGACCTTCAGGGTGTCCGCGGACTGCGCGAAGGCCTTGCCGCGGCCGAGCGCAAGAGCCGCGCCGCCGGCCACCGAAGCGGCAATGAATTGGCGTCGCGACATGCCGGCGATAACGGGTTTGCTGCCGATAGTCCTGGTCATCTGCTCCTCCCTCAGTGGCCGTCCCCGAACCTGCCGGTACCGGTTTTCCGGTGCCGCCAGACAGGGCTCGGCCTTGATCCTCCAGGGTCACATTGCACTAGCGGTTTGGTTCGGTAAAATGATATTTTGCGGTGTTTCATTAACCCATAGGTTACGAAAGGCCACGCCGAACGGAGTCCGTTGTCAGGCGTTATGCCGCGCCGCCTCGCGGATCGTCTGCAGCAGGATGGAAAAGGCCGGCGAGGGGGCAGTGTCGGTGCGCATGGTCAGGCCGACCGGTCCCTTGGTCTCCTCGGTGTCGACCGGCAAGGCGACGAAGGCGCCGCTGGCGATCTCGTTGGCGACGACGCCGGCCGAGATGATCCACACCGCGTTGCTCTGGCGCATGAAGGAACGGCCGAAGGAATCCGAGACGGTCTCGATTTCGGTGGCCGGCGCGGTCATGCCATTGGTGATGAACAGGCGGTCGACGAAGGGGCGGATGACGGACTCCCGCGTCGGAATCAGCACAGGGAATTCGTCGAGGCGGGCGAAGATATCCGCCCCCGGTTCCGACAGCGGATGTCCGGCCCGCACCACGAACAGCACCTGTTCGGAATAGAGATGCTCGAAGAAGAAGCCGGTCATGTGCTCCGGCGCCGCCAGGCGGCCGACGACGAGATCGAGCGCGCCGACGCGCAGCTGTTCCAGCAGCACCGCGTTCTCGCCGGTGACGATCTTGAGGGCGGCGCCGGTGTTCTCCCCGAGGAACAGGCTCATGGCGAGCGGCATCACCCGCGCCGACACCGTCGGCAAGGCACCAATGCGGATCGGGTGGCGGTTGATGGCGCCGTCCTGGCGGACGGAATCGACACCGCGCTTCAGTGCCGTGATCGCCGTGCCGGCATGGCCGAGGAAGATCTCGCCGAGCCGCGTGACGCGGATGCCGCGGCCGTCGCGTTCGACGACGGCGATGCCGAGCGCCTCTTCCAGCTCGCGCAACGTCTTGGTCACGGCCGGCGCGCTGACATGCAGGAACTCGGCCGCCCTTGCCACGCTGCCTTGCCGCGCCACTTCGAGAAACGCTTGCAGGTGTCGGAAGCGAATGCGGCTTTCGGCCATGGTTCGATAACCTCGGAGTTAATGAAATGCCGCAAAATATCATTTTACCGAACCAAATACCTAGTGCAAGCTAACATCGGAGGATCGAAATCGTGCCATTCGTCAGCATTGGCGGCGTTACGCTGCACCACCGCTACAGGCCGGGGACTGGCAATGCGTGCCCGATCATATTCATGAATTCGCTGGGGACCGACTTCCGGATCTGGGACGAAATTGTCCCGTTGCTCGGCGATGAAATGCCGACGCTCGTCTATGACAAGCGCGGGCACGGGCTGTCCGACATCGGCGGCGTCAGCTCGATCGACGATCATGTCGATGACCTCTGCGGCCTCGTCGATCACTTCGGCCTGCCCAAGGTCGTGCTGTGCGGCCTGTCGGTCGGCGGCCTGATCGCGCAGGGCTTCCATGCGCGGCGCCCCGAAGGCGTCGAGGCCCTCATCCTGAGCGACACGGCGCACAAGATCGGTACGGCCGACAGCTGGAACACACGCATTGCGACGGTCGAAAGCAAAGGCATCCAGGAGATCGCCGACGCCGTGCTCAAGCTGTGGTTCACCCCTGCCTTCCACGCGGAGCGTTCCGCCGATCTCGACGGCTGCTGGAACATGCTGACCAGGCAGCCGCTTGCCGGCTATATCGGCACCTGCGCTGCCGTTCGCGATGCTGACTTCACCGAGGCCGCGCGCCGCATCGCGGTGCCGACGCTCTGCATCGTCGGCGACCAGGACGGTTCGACGCCGCCCGATCTCGTGCGCTCGCTTGCCGATCTCATCCCTGGCGCGCGCTTCGAGGTGATCCGCAATGCCGGCCACATTCCCTGCGTCGAGCAGCCCGGGCCGTTTACCAGGCTGATCCGCGATTTCGTCGCATCGCTTCCCAGCGGAAAGCAAATCCATGGATGACATTTCCAAGAACACAACCCGATACCGGACCGGACTTGAGGTCCGGCGATCCGTGCTCGGCGATCCCCATGTCGACCGGGCCGAGGATGCGGCCACCGATTTCGACCGGCCGTTTCAGCACCTGATCACCGAGGCCGCGTGGGGAACGGTGTGGGCGCGGCCGGGCTGGTCGAAGCGCGAGCGCTCGATCGTGACGCTGGCGCTGCTTGCGGCACTCGGCCATGACGAGGAGGTGGCCATGCACTGTCT
>NZ_RZOS01000899.1:0-1090 GCF_004022605.1 Mesorhizobium sp. M4B.F.Ca.ET.089.01.1.1 | reverse complement strand
CTCGCTGCCGCATCGATCCTGGCCGACCGTGGCGCGAAGGCCACCCAACTCAAGCGCATTGATGCCTTGATCCCGGAAGGCACCCTCATTCCCGGCATCCTCGAAACGGCGATCAACAGCGACTTACCTGGGCAGATTCGGGCGATCACGTCTCAGGATGTTTATTCGTTCGATGGCCGCCGCATTCTCATCCCGACGGGAACGCGACTGATCGGTGAGTATCAGTCCGATGTGACCAGGGGACAAAAACGTATCTTCGTCATCTGGACGCGGCTTATCCGTGATGATGGCGTGAGCGTCCGGCTGAACTCGATCGGAAGCGACAGTCTCGGCCGTTCCGGTCTCACCGGCCATGTCGACAACAAATGGCGCGAACGTTTCGGGTCGGCCATCGTCCTTTCCATCGTCGGCGCCGGCGCCGGCTACCTGACCGGCTTCGGGAGCGACCAAGCGTATGGCAAGAACAACGACGATGCCAAACGCGGCGAGGAGCTGGCGCGCGATACGATTGCTCAAACCTTCAGCGACATGGCCAACCAGGCTTTGAGCGAAAATCTCCGCATCCCCCCTACCATCAGCGTTGGCCAAGGCGAGCGCATCTTTGTTTATGTCCGACAGGATCTCGATTTCAGCGCCATGTACGACGATCCCGTCACCGAAGCGATGAAGGAAATTCAACGTGAACGTCGCCGTAGGTAGAGCCCCCAACCCTTATCACTTTCTCGATCGCGCGCTGGTTCCGCTGAAACCATTCCTGGAAGACCCGCGCGTCGTCGAAATTTCGATCAACAAGCCCGGCCATGTCTATGTCGAACGCCTCGGCTCCGACCATATGGAGCACCACGAGATTCATGAGCTGACGGCCGCCGAAATTCAGAACATCGGTGAGCGCGTCGCCGGCGCGACAAGTCAGTTTATTAGCCACTCCAAGCCCATTCTCAGCGCGGCGCTGCCGACTGGCGAACGCATTCAGGTCGTCCTGCCGCCGGCCGCTCCCGAAGGCGGCTCAATCTCGATCCGCAAGCAGGTGGTCAACAACTTCTCGCTCGAGGAGTATCGCGACAGCGGCTCGCTAGACAGAGTATCGGTC
>NZ_RZOS01000898.1:0-1091 GCF_004022605.1 Mesorhizobium sp. M4B.F.Ca.ET.089.01.1.1 | reverse complement strand
CGGTCGCGCTCAGGCTGGCGCTGGGCAACATCCACCGGCCGGGCGCCCTGACGCCGTCGGTGGTGCTGTCGCTCGGGCTCGGGCTGACGCTTCTGGTGACGCTGGCGCTGATCGACGGCAATCTCAGGCGGCAGATCTCCGGCAGCCTGCCGGAACGGGCGCCGAACTTCTTCTTCGTCGATATCCAGAGCGGCGATGTCGACGCCTTCTCGGCGCTGATCGGCAAGGAGGCCCCCGGCGGAACGCTGGCCAAGGTGCCGATGATGCGCGGACGGGTGATGGCGCTGAACGGCATCGATGTCGGCAAGGTGAGCGTGCCGCCGGAAGGCGCCTGGGTGCTGCGCGGCGACCGCGGCCTGACCTACGATGCCAAAATGCCCGCCAACGCGACGCTGACGCAAGGCACGTGGTGGCCGCAGGACTATGCCGGCGAGGCGCTGGTGTCGTTCTCGGCCGAGGAGGGGCGGCAGATCGGGTTGAAACTTGGCGACACCGTCACCGTCAATGTGCTGGGACGCAACGTG
The DNA here is from genome assembly GCF_004022605.1 of Mesorhizobium sp. M4B.F.Ca.ET.089.01.1.1. NCBI lineage: Bacteria > Pseudomonadati > Pseudomonadota > Alphaproteobacteria > Hyphomicrobiales > Phyllobacteriaceae > Mesorhizobium > Mesorhizobium sp. M4B.F.Ca.ET.089.01.1.1. The sequence goes on along the minus strand of NZ_RZOS01000898.1, from coordinate 567 downwards.
ACCGCCAGGATCGCCAATTTCCGCCAGGTCGAATGGGAGACGATGGGCATCAATTTCGTCATGGTGTTCTCGCCCAACACCTTCGCCGGAGCCCCGCATGGCTGGCTGGCGACGCTGACCGACAAGAACGCGTCCACGGCGGACGACGCCCGTCTGCTCAACGCCGTCACCCGCGCTTTTCCGGCGGTGACGACGGTCCGGGTCAAGGATGCGCTCGACATCGTCAACCGGCTGGTGGGCCAGCTCGGCACCGCGATCCGCACTGCTGCCGGCGTGGCGCTGATCGCATCGGTGCTGGTGCTCTCCGGCGCGCTCGCCGCCGGCAACCGGGCGCGCATCCATGATGCGGTGGTGCTGAAGACGCTGGGCGCGACTCGCAGGACGCTGATCACGGCGTTCTCGCTGGAATATGTGCTGATCGGCCTTGCCACGGCGGTCTTCGCGCTGGCGGCGGGCGGCGTGGCGGCCTGGTTCGTGGTCGCGCGCATCATGACGCTGCCATCGCATTTCATGCCGGAAGTGGCGGTGGCGACGATGCTGGTTTCGCTGGCGGTCACGGTCGGCATC
>NZ_RZOS01000897.1:0-1092 GCF_004022605.1 Mesorhizobium sp. M4B.F.Ca.ET.089.01.1.1 | reverse complement strand
GCGTAGAAACACCCACCTTTCCAAATCCTCGGAGTTCCCATGCCCTCGAACAAAGGTCCCATCAAGCTCGGCATCGTCGGCGTGGGCAAGATCGTCCGCGACCAGCATCTTCCGGCTCTGGCGAAGGACAGCGACTACCAGCTCGTCGCCGCCGCCAGCCGGCACGGCAAGGTCGACGGCATCCCGAACTTTCCGACCATCGACGCAATGCTCGAAGCCGTATCGGACCTCGAGGCCGTCTCGCTCTGCATGCCGCCGCAGTTCCGCTACGACGCCGCGCGCGCAGCGCTCGAAGCCGGGAAGCATGTCTTCCTGGAAAAGCCGCCGGGCGCCACCGTCAGCGAGGTGGAAGACCTGAAGCGAATTGCCGGCAAGCATGGCGTTTCTCTCTTCGCCAGCTGGCACTCACGCTATGCGCCGGCGGTCGAGGCCGGGCGCGCATTCCTGGCCTCGGCCAGGATCAGTTCCGCCGCCATCATCTGGAAGGAAGATGTGCGCCGCTGGCACCCGAACCAGGAATGGATCTGGGCGCCGGGAGGCTTCGGCGTCTTCGATCCGGGTATCAATGCGCTGTCAATCGCCACACACATCCTGCCGGCGATGTTCATCACTTCGGCGGTTCTCGATTTTCCGGAGAATCGCGCCTCCCCCGTTGCCGCGCATGTCGCCTTCCGCACCTCGAACGGTGTGCCGGTGACGATGGAGCTCGACTGGCTGCAGACCGGCCCGCAAAGCTGGGACATCGTGGCGGAGACGGACAAGGGCAAGATGGTGCTTTCGGGCGGCGGCGCGAAGCTCGCCATCGACGGCAAAGTCGTCCATGACGAGCCGGAAGCGGAATACCCGATGCTCTACAGTCGCTTCGCCGAGATCGTCCGCGCCGGTGTCTCCGACGTCGACCTGGCGCCGCTGCAGCACGTCGCCGACGCCTTCATGCTCGGCAAGCGCAACGTCGTCGAGGCGTTCTTCGACTGATTTGTGCATGCGATTGGCTCGCGGACCTGGCTGGAATGCACGCTCCTGCCAGGTCGACCCCCACTCCGTCTCGGCTACGCCGAGCCACCTCTCCCCCGATCGACGGGGGAGAGGAAG
>NZ_RZOS01000896.1:0-1093 GCF_004022605.1 Mesorhizobium sp. M4B.F.Ca.ET.089.01.1.1 | reverse complement strand
GATCCAGGGAGCGTTCCCGCCGTATCAGGAGATAAACACCCATGAGCACGATCGGTGAACTCGAACGCAGAGCCGGTATCGGCAGTTCGCCCCAGGAGCGGACCGCATTCTGGATCAGGTTTCATCATCTCAATGGGGCAGAATGCCTGAAGGCCGGCGTGGCGGAACCCAACAGGTTGATCGCCGAACGGGAGGCTGTGTCGGCGACGGCGAGCAGCGGGCCGCGGCCCAAACCGGCAAAGCTGCGGCCGCTTGATCCCGAGGAGCGACAGGCGCTGCAGGCCTATGCCGCAAAGCACGGCCGACGCTGGAAAATCATCCTCAACCGCGTCTGGATGGGCGAGCCGCCCCACGACGATGCCGGCACGCTCCGTCGCCTGCGCAATTCTCACGGACCCTCCTGGCCGCAATCCTATCGCCTGCCGAAAGCGGGGGCGCCGGATAGCGGCGGTGCTGTCACGCTGCCAGACGCGGCCGAGGGCGGGGATGGCGAGAAGCAGCGTTCTCTCGCGGTCATTTCCTTTCAGCAGCCTGGATGACCGAGCCGGGCCGGTTTGTCCTTCGGTTGTGCTGCGGTCTGAACCGGCGGCCGTTCGCTTCAAGGCCGCTATCGCGCCGCGGGGCGGCCGGATCCCGCCGTCCGTCGCAGAGCAGATCCGCGGGGCTTCGCCAAGGGCATGTGCCCTGCTTGCCCGCAGATCGGCTCCGCTTGTCCTGGCCAGGCCCGGACCCTGAAGCGCCCGTCTTCCGCTGGTTCGGGTCGACCGCACCGAAGGGCAAGCCGGCACGAGCCGGAACCGCTTCGGATGTTGAAAGGAAGAAAAAATGTCCAAGCCCGCCACTCCTCGCCAACCCGCCCGCCCAACAGCGCGCATTGTCCAGCTCCGCAAGGGCGCCACCCTCGAAATGGTCCGGCTCACCTGCCCCGACAGCGCCCAGGCGCTGAAGATCGCCGAGAGTTTCGGGACCGCAATTGTCGACAGCGACGGCATCCGCGATCTCCATGAGCGGCTGATCTCCGAGACGGCGAGCGGCTTGAGCGAAGGTCTTGGCGAACGGGCCATGCAGATCCACCTGCAGCGGATCGTCGGCG
>NZ_RZOS01000895.1:0-1094 GCF_004022605.1 Mesorhizobium sp. M4B.F.Ca.ET.089.01.1.1 | reverse complement strand
GTGCGGAATTGATAGTCATGCTTGGGCGAGGGCCTATGCAGCAGCTCGCTGTAGGAGCGGTTCTTGTTTTGGACCACGGCGGCGTTTAGGCGCTTGGCTTGGATCCGCACCCAAAGGTCGCGACCCTCAGACACGTTCCAGAACCGCAGATCAAGATCACCCCCGGTGTCCTTTTCGATCGGGTAGGAGATGACGAGCTCTGGACCGGCGAACGCGGCCAGCGCGCCCGTGAGGATGTCGGTCATGGTTTCTTCCCGGAACCTACCGCGCTTGAGGTTGGTCTCGCGGTCGAGCAGTCCCCCGATCACAAGAGGTAGCCGTGTTGCCAGGTCGCAAAGTGTTGCCAACGTTGTAATCCTACGATGACTATTGCCGCTCCGCGAATTCCATAATCACCTACACTCAGCGCAGGGAGTTAGCGTGTGGTTTCAAGCGAGCGGTAATGAACGGGGTCGTGGTTCCGCACGGCATCTAGGATCAGCGTGACGATCGCCTGCGCCTCGCTCATGTCTGGCAAGCGCGAATGACGGCCTATCCGAGCTACAGGCTTCGGCATGGCGCGCTCATGCGCAGCGGCGAGAAGTGCCTCACCTTGCACCTTCCATTTCACTTGCCAGCGACGGACCGCCGCCTCTGGACTCGCCGCATCCCAGTCCGTGCGCTGCCGAACGATGCGCGTCATGGCTGTGGTATACTTCAGGCCAGGCGTCTTCACCATGAGATCTGCAACCATGGTCAGGAAGACTGTATCGTTCTTGCCTGTGCCGCGAGGGCGGCCGCGGGAACGCTCGTCAGTCATCGGGGCGTCCTTTCCGAAGATGACGATGATGCCTTAGGATAAGTAATTCGACAGCCTGATCCTACTGAGAAGAATTGGCATTTCGACCTTTTTAGCGTCGGAAATTCACGTCACGAAGTCCATCAACGAGGATAATTCGATTTGGATGGATTTTTCCTCGCTCCGTGACTATCGCAGGGGATCTGCCCTGCGGCCGGGGGTTCCATCAATACGGTCGGGCTCAAGATCGCGCGGCAGAAACGGCTGTGGGGATACGGTCAGGAGTGAGCGAGATGAAACTACCCCTGTAATGACG
>NZ_RZOS01000894.1:0-1096 GCF_004022605.1 Mesorhizobium sp. M4B.F.Ca.ET.089.01.1.1 | reverse complement strand
GCATGTTTTCAGTATCGAAGGCATCTACAAGACGTGGCGCCGGAAAGGCCGTCGGCATCGCGATCATGGGCTGTTTGTCTTGACGCCCAGTAAGACCGTCCTGAAGGAGATGGCGGCCCTGGCAAGCGAGTTGGTCTACGCCGATCCGACCGTGGCGGTCACACCCTTTTCAAGCGCCGAGCGGCGCGTCGTGATGCCTCTTCTGACGCTGAACGACAATGGCGCGGCGCTCCTATGGAACCAGCAAAAGCATCCGAGCGCGTCGGGCATCAGCCTCGGCCGGATATCGTCCGCGCTAGGACCGTACGTTGACTTTCCTGCCGTGAAGGTTGCGCTCGAGAGCGCCAACGGCGCTGCGTCGGCAACTGACGAGAGGGTGCTCGTCGAGGCGATTCACCAGTTTCAAAGCAAGGTTTATACCGACCCAGCGCAGCGCGATGGGCGCTGCGGCGAGTCAACCCTCGACAATTTGGGGCTATACCTTGGCCGCCCGGGTCTGAACCAGGTAGACATCGCCAATCCAACTGCGCAAGCCCGTCTCAGCAAGATCGACAAGAAGCTTTCCGGCTCAGCCGACAATCCTGCACCACCAGCGACCTTGAACGCGGCGAACTGGTTCCGGCACATGACCGCGCCAACCTTTCTGGGGCAGACGTTCCGAAACGGCGTCCACGCTGTCTTGCTGCGCCGCTTGAGGGCTGCCGAGCGGCACCTGTTTGGGTTGCCTGCCTACAGCGGCATGACCCCCGTGAAGCTCGGATTGGCGCTTGGCATCGCAGAATTCCACCGCGGAGCCAGGCCGGCCGCGACCACACACAGCATGCACACCTTCGGATTGGCAGCGGACATAAACTATACGGGCAATCCTTGGATCGAGGGCAGCGAGATAGTGAGCGCGATGCAACGGGCCCAGTTGCTTGTGTCCGGACAATTCCTGAACGGCGGCACCACGGCGGCCGCCCTGCTGCATGCAAAGCTGGCCAACAGGCCTACCGACGAAATCTACGACACGCTCTGGAGCCTCGACCGCGATTTCCGAGCCTATCTTGCGCTGCGGAACGATGCGGCCGAACTTGACCAGGTGCTCGACCAGCGC
>NZ_RZOS01000893.1:0-1097 GCF_004022605.1 Mesorhizobium sp. M4B.F.Ca.ET.089.01.1.1 | reverse complement strand
TCTGTGTATTGCCTTTCGACGATGAAGCGCCGCTTCCCAAGATCGAGGCACACCAGCGACCGCATCAGCCGGATCTAGACCCGCTCACACCGGCGCATATTCGGATCCTCGAAGAGGTCCGCAAAATGGCAGGCGCCAATAAATGGGGGACGGTTGCCGACTACACACTCGCGCGCGCCATGCGCCGGACTCCCCCGGAAATTTTCGCAACATTGAGGTTGCTCCAGCGCCATGGGCTGGTCGGGCTCGAGCGCGTGCCGGGCAATCGGCCGTTCTGGAGTATCCGGCCGCTCATCAATCCCCGTCTGCTCTACGCGATCGACGGTGAGGATTTCACGGATCGGGTCGAAGAGGCGATCATGCTCGCAGGCAGTGGCCGCCGCGGCGCGCTATACGCCCGTGTGCGCGATGCGTTCGACTGGCTGGGCGCGGAGGGCGAGGACTACTTTAAGCCTGCGCTCGACAGGCTCGAGGCGGAGGCCGCGGTCCAATATGAGATGCGCAACCACCGGCTCTATGTGTCGCGCGTCCGACTGGAGCGCCCAACCGACGGCGCCGACTACCAGTCGCTCACCGAGGATCTCGAGACCGCCGATTATGTGGTCCTCAATTATCTTGAGGATATAGAAGCTCGGAGGATCAATTTCGGTGTATTCGAGGAGTGGCACGCGCCGATCGATCTCGCGCGTGGCCTGGGCGTGTCTCTCGGAGATGTTACGGAATCGCTTAGGCGGCTCAGCCTTCACGGATTGGTGTTGGTCGCGGATGAGGGGCGTATTCGCAGTCGCATGGCCGAAATGGCCCGCGCGGTCCGCTACTCGAAGCAGCGCTTCCGCAAGGACGATGCCGCCGATCGTCCCTATCTCGTCAGAGGGCTTAAGGTCGAACTGCGCAATCGCGAAAAGCCAGCCTACGACACGCCGCTTGCACAGACCGTTGCCGCTGTCGCAGCCGCTCATGGGACGGACAGCGATCCCGCGCGAGCGGTCGGTCTGGTTGCAGCCATGCTGCGCGCGGCCTGGAATGCGCCCGCGCCCAATCTCGCGGGATTCCAGGCGCGAGCGCTGACCGCGATCTTCGATGCCTGGGTCGGTGAG
>NZ_RZOS01000892.1:0-1098 GCF_004022605.1 Mesorhizobium sp. M4B.F.Ca.ET.089.01.1.1 | reverse complement strand
GCGCTGCCTTAGTGCCCATCTGGGCGGCAGCGAACAGGAAGAGGTCCGGTGCAGGCTTACCGGCCTTTACCATGGCGGAGCTGAACACGTGGGAATGGAAGTATGCCCAAAGTTCCGTCAGTTCAAGACCAAGCCGCAGCTTGTCGGGGGCGCTGCTCGATGCGACGCAGCGCGGCAATCGCAACTGATGCAGGAGTTGGTCAATGCCGCTGATCGCTTGCAGTTCCGTCTGGTAGCTTTCCTTTATCCGGGATTGCACGATGACGTCGAAGTCGCTGGGTAGAGGGCGGCCCCAGTCTTCTTCGATCATTTTCCGCATGGTGGCTGAGGAAAGGCCGGTAAACCGCAGAATCACATCAGAATACGACATGGGATAGCCAATGCGGGTAAGTTCTTCGGCATCGATTCGACTTGCCAGCGTCTCGCTATCGATCAGAACGCCGTCGCAATCGAAGATGACCAGTTCATAAGAGGCCTGTTGATTCATTGCATGCCCTCGGGAACCCAACCTTCTGCGGAGACCTCGACCACATGTCGGTCGCTAACTTCGAAGCGATGCACCAGGACCCCATCAACGTCGATTATCGCGATGTCAAAAGCGGGCGCATCCTCGACGAAGTCCGCGTCTCTCCGCGTGAAATGTGGAATGATCTGATGCGCCACGCCGCGGTTTGCACTGAAAGGGATGCCGCTCCAGGTGCCGCCAACATCGACATGCACATGGCCGTGGAAAATGTGCCGCACATTGCCGGCGCTGACAATCGCCTGCATGATCGGGCGCCAATTCTCGGTGCTCCAGGGTTCGAAATGCGGCAGGCCGATCGGCTGCAGCGGATGATGGACGAAGAGGTAGGCCCGCACATCCGACGCCTCGGCCACCCGGGCCAGCAGCCACTCGAGCCGACCATCGTCCAAGGAGCCATGACCGAAACCTTCCACCAATGTGTCGAGAAAAATGAGGCGCCCGGCAGATCCGTCGTGAACCGACTGGATAAAGCCGTTCTCATCGCGCGGCTCTCCAGGAAACGCCCGAACAAAATTCTCGCGGCTGTCGTGATTGCCGAGCAGAAGGCGGGCGGGCACGCACAGTTCCTGCAG
>NZ_RZOS01000891.1:0-1100 GCF_004022605.1 Mesorhizobium sp. M4B.F.Ca.ET.089.01.1.1 | reverse complement strand
CCACCCAGACTGCGGGCCAAGCGCCATGTCTCAGCCTTGTCGATCCACATCAAAGGCGTATGAACGACAAACCGAGTATCCATGCCGAGATTGAGGGCAAGTTGCATCGCCTTCATTGTGTCGTCCCGGCAATCGGGATAACCGGAATAATCGGTTTCACATACGCCCGTCACGATGTGCTTGGCGCCGCGCCGGTAGGCGACGGCAGCCGCAAAAGTCATGAAGAGCAAATTTCGTCCCGGCACAAAGGTGTTCGGAAGACCATTTGCCTGCATGGCGATTTCGACGTCGCGGGTGAGCGATGTCTCGCTTACCTGATTGAGCACAGCAACGTCGATCAGGTGGTCCCCGCCGAGTTTTCCCGCCCAATTTGGAAATCGTTCCCGGAACGCATTCAACAACACCGGTCGCACATCCAGTTCGACCCGATGCCTTTGGCGATAGTCGAAGCCGATCGTCTCGACATGTGCGAAGCGATCGAGCGCCCAGGCGAGGCACGTGGTTGAGTCTTGTCCCCCAGAAAACAAAACGATGGCGTCAGAGTCGTTCATGGCATGCTCCCGGTAAAAGCGTCAGCCCTCATATTCCGCCCAGCAGTCCGGCGTCTCGAAGACGACCACAGCGGTTGTTTGGGGAAGAATCGGCTTGACGCGGTCCCATATCCAGATCGCTATGTTCTCGGCGGTGGGGTTCTGCAGCCCTTCAATGTCGTTGAGGCAATAGTGATCAAGCCGTTTCAGCAAAGGCCCGAAGGCTGCCTCCACATCGAAGAAATCGACGACGAAGCCCGTGTCCGGGTCGACAGGACCGTCCAGCCGCAGTTCGATGCGATACGAATGCCCGTGCATGCGATGGCACCGGTGCGTCTCCGGCACGTTGGGCAGGCGATGCGCCGCTTCAAAGGTGAATGCCTGTGTGATTTTCATCGAATTCCTAGTTGTTTGTGTGTTTGAAGGCTGAGTTGCCAGCGAGGATTGGCCAAGCAGAATTCTACCGCTGCCTGAGTATTGGCTATGCGCGCAGGTCCATCCATTGGCTGGAGTAGGAAATGGTCGAATTCCAACGCCTCGAACCGCTCCGGTTCGGCGCCGGCCTGCGGG
>NZ_RZOS01000890.1:0-1105 GCF_004022605.1 Mesorhizobium sp. M4B.F.Ca.ET.089.01.1.1 | reverse complement strand
GGGTTTTTGCTGCCCGACCGGAGCCATGACCAAGTCTCCTTGATCACGGTTTCAACTGGGGTCGGCAGCTTGCCAACGTCATCGAGAAAGAGCGCCATGTTGAGGCCGGCGGCCTCGTTCCCCCAATGGGAAACCGTCTCCTTCAGAGCGGCGCGGTGGAGATTCTGCTGCGGCCTCCTGTCCCGCTCCTCCTTGAGTGTCTCAACCTGCGCTGCATAGACGGCCCTGCCGACGGCAGACAGCGCCGCTGCCTGCCCGGCACGTCTCAGAGCCGGCTCGTCTTTTCCTGCAAGGGATAGGATCATCTCGTCCCAGCAATGATCGGAACCATCGAGGGGTTTGCCTACCAGCCTGGATAGCAGCGACGGCTGCGTACCGTCGATCGGAGAGCGTACGGCTCTAAGCTTGCGGGCCAGAAACGTCTGCTCGGGCTTCGACAAGTCGAGTGTCAGTTTCCCCGTCCCGTGCCAATCAGGGGGAAACGCCTCCAGCCCCGTAATTGGCCAGATTATGCTATCGAACGGCTTTCCGTCGTCATCGCGGAGCGAGCGCTTGGCTGAGGCGGCCAACAGCTTCGCCATATCCGCACGGCTCCATGGGTGGTCCAATAGACATAGGCGGGCGGTTGGCTGATGGGCCGTGGGTAGACCTCCCCGCCGATCACGCCGTCCCTTTCGCCGCCTTCCTTCGTAAACTGCAGTCGCCCGGTCAGATCATGCTCAAGATCGATGAAGGCTTGAGCGAAGTCCTTGGGCACCGGACGCTTCTCGCGCAAGGATTCATACAGCCAGGGGATAAGCAATGCGTAGCGCAGACGCGTATGCAGGACGGACGTGCCGGGAAAGAAACGGTCCGCATACCGTTGATGGACGATGAGAAAGCCAACCTCGTCCCGCACTCCCGCGTTGCCGCCCAGCATCGCTTGTTCGGCTTGGCCCAACGCCTTGCGCGACAGAAACGTAAACCCGAATGATGACACGCAGCCCCCCGTAACTGTGATAATCTTCGCCTTGTCTGCATTCCTAAATCCAGACTAAAGAAACGAGTTTTTCGCTGCAGGGGCACGTGGTTGTTGCTGCGTGGAAGTTGAATGCCGTTGTCAGCC
>NZ_RZOS01000088.1:0-17027 GCF_004022605.1 Mesorhizobium sp. M4B.F.Ca.ET.089.01.1.1 | reverse complement strand
ACCTCAAGCCCTTTCTTTGAGCAATTGCGGACGGAAAACCGCCTCACACTTTTCCTGGAATTGCTTTAGTCGTCATCGTCGCTTGCGGCAGGCCGCCAGCTGCTCGGCTCGACCTTCTTCTGCGTGGTGCTGTCGATATAGGTCCACCAGCCGCCGTCGCGATACTGCGCGACCGACTCGTTGATCACCCCATTGCCGTCCTTCCAGTAGACGGTGACCTTGGAGCCATCGGTCGGCGCGGTTGATATCGGCTGTCTCTCCGCCATGTCGTCCTCCCACGGCCGTCAGCTATGGGCGAAGATATCCTCCTCGCCCCAGCCCATCAGGTCGAGTTTGGCACGCGTCGGCAGGAAGCGGAAGCAGGCGTCGGCCTCCTTCGTGCGGCCCTCGCGCGCCAGCCGGCCGGCCAGCACCTCGCGCAGGCGGTGCAGATAGAGCACGTCGGAGGCGGCATATTCGAGCTGTTCCGGCGACAGGGTCTCCGCTGCCCAGTCCGACGACTGCTGCACCTTCGACAGGGTCACTCCGAGAAGCTCGCCGCAAAGGTCCTTCAGCCCATGCCGGTCGGTATAGGTGCGGGTCAGCCGCGAGGCGATCTTGGTGCAGAAAACCGGTTCCGCCATGACGCCGAAGGCGTTGTAGAGCACGGCGATGTCGAAGCGGCCGTAATGGAACAGTTTGGTGACGCTGCGGTTGCGCAGCAGGCTGACCAGGTTCGGCGCCTTCTTCTGGCCGGGCGCGATCTGGATCACGTCGGCGCTGCCGTCGCCGGGCGAGATCTGCACCACGCACAGCCTGTCGCGGTGCGGATTGAGGCCGAGCGTCTCGGTGTCGATCGCCACCGCCCCGACATTGTAATGGGACAGGTCGGGCAAGTCGTTCTTGTGGAAGCGGATGTCGCTCATCATTGTCTCCGGATCGCGGCCTGCGCTGTTGGTTCGTCCTCGCCGCGATCCATCCAAAAATCAACAGAAAGTTGTCCTTCGCGCCGCCTCAGCGTGTCAGCGCGTCAAGAATGCGGGCCCAGGAGCGCTGCCCCTTGTGGAAGGAGGTGAGCTCGTATTTCTCGTTGGGCGAGTGGATCCGGTCGTCGTCGAGGCCGAAACCGACCAGCAGGGATTCGATGCCGAGATAGGTCTGGAAATCGCCGACCACAGGGATCGAGCCGCCGCTGCCCGTGGTCACCGCCGGCTTCGGCCATTCATCCGACAGCGCCTCCTTGGCCTTGGCCAGGAATGGCGAGTCATAGGAAAGCTGGATCGCCGGCGAGCCGCCATGCGGGTGGAATTCGACCGAGCAATCGGCCGGAATGCGCTCCCTGACGAAAGCCTGGAATGCGGCGCGGATCTTCTCCGGGTCCTGCTTGTGGACGAGGCGGAACGACACCTTGGCCGAGGCCTCCGCCGCGATCACCGTCTTGAAGCCCTTGCCGGTATAGCCGCCGATAATGCCGTTGAACTCCGCCGTCGGCCGCGCCCAGGTCAGTTCGAGCACCGAACGCCCCTTTTCGCCCGACGGGATCGACAGGCCGATGGGCTCGAGGAAGCTCTCGGCGGTCTCGCCGAGCGTTTCCCACGACTTCAGCACCTGCGACGGCGTCTCCTCGACACCGTCATAGAAGCCCGGGATGGTGATGCGCCCGTCCTTGTCGTGGATATCGGCCAGGATCCCGGCCAGGATGCGGATCGGATTGGCGGCAGCCCCGCCATAGAGCCCCGAATGCAGGTCGCGATCGGCCGCCTTCACGGTGACCTCTTCGCCGACCATGCCGCGCAGCGACACGCAGATGGAGGGCGTCTCGCGATCCCACATGCCGGTGTCGCAGACCAATGCGAAATCGGTCTTGAGCTCGGCGGCGTTGGCCGCCAGGAACGGCTTCAGCGACGGCGAGCCGGACTCCTCCTCGCCCTCGAACAGGATGGTGATGCGGCAAGGCAGGCCGCCATGCACCTGCTTCCAGGCGCGGCAGGCCTCGACGAAGGTCATCAGCTGGCCCTTGTCGTCGGCCGAGCCGCGGCCGGTGATTACCTTGCGGCCGGGCTCGATCTCCTTGATCGCCGGCGCGAACGGATCGCTTTCCCACAAGTCGATCGGATCGACCGGCTGCACGTCGTAATGGCCGTAGAACAGCACATGCGGCGCGCCCGCCGGCCCGTCGTGATGCGCCACCACCATCGGATGGCCGGGCGTGTCGCGCACGCTGGCGTCGAAGCCGATCAGCTTCAGCTCGGCCACCAGCCACGCCGCCGCCTTGCGGCAGTCGCCGGCATAGGCCGGATCGGTGGAGATCGACTTGATGCCGAGCAGCCCGAACAGCCGTTCCAGGCTCTGGTCGAGATTCTGGTCGAGACGATCGAGGACGGGGGAGATTCTAGACATTTTCTGGCCTTTCGATTTTGCGCCGACCCTAAAGGGGCGAGCCGAAAACGAAAAGCCGGGAACGTTGGACCAAGCGCGTTTGGCTGCGGAAAAACATCCAGACCGGTATGTCGGACCTCAAGGCGAAAAAAAGCCGCCGTGGTGGAGGGGGAACCACGGCGGCCTTACTCGAAACGTTGCGGCAGCCCGGAGAGGGGGGATAGGCTGCCGCAGTTGTCCGGGATAGGCGGGGGACGGGCCTTGCTCCGGACTTCGGCGAAAACTGCCGATGACCCATATTTGGGTCTGTGAACGTGGCGATTCAAGGGCACCAGTATTACACTTTTGTAACATGCCCGTGAGTGGCCGGATCATTCGGCGGCAGCCTCTGTCAGGGTGTTGCCGGAACCGGTGGTTTTCAGCCGCCTTTGGCATGGACCGCGCCGTCTGGCCGCGCTATCCCTGCCGGCATGAAAAAAGGCGATCATCTCTTCCTCGTCGACGGCTCCGGCTACATTTTCCGCGCCTATCACGCGCTGCCGCCGCTCAATCGCAAATCCGACGGCTTGCCCACCAATGCCGTGCTCGGCTTCTGCAACATGGTGTGGAAGCTGATGCAGGATGCCCGCAACACCGATGTCGGCGTGGTGCCGACGCATTTCGCCGTCATCTTCGACTATTCCTCGAAGACCTTCCGCAACGATCTCTACCCCGAATACAAGGCCAACCGCTCGGCGCCGCCAGAGGACCTGATCCCGCAGTTCGGCCTGATCCGCCAGGCGACCACGGCTTTCAATCTTCCCTGCATCGAGATGGAGGGCTTCGAGGCCGACGACCTCATCGCCACTTATTGCCGGCTTGCCTGCGAGGCTGGCGGCGACACCACCATCATCTCCTCCGACAAGGATCTGATGCAGCTGGTCGGTCCCACGGTCGGCATGTACGACCCGATGAAGGACCGCCAGATCGGCATCCCCGAAGTGATCGAGAAATGGGGCGTGCCGCCGGAGAAGATGATCGACCTGCAGGCGCTCACCGGCGACTCGGTCGACAATGTGCCGGGCGTGCCCGGCATCGGGCCGAAGACAGCGGCGCAGCTTCTGGAGCAGTTCGGCGACCTCGACGCGCTGCTGGCGCGCGCCGCCGAGATCAAGCAGGAGAAGCGGCGGGAATCGATCATCGCCAATGCCGACAAGGCGCGCATCTCGCGCCAGCTGGTGACGCTGAAGAACGACGTTCCGGTCGCCGAGGGGCTCGGCGACTTCGAGCTGCATGCGCCGGATGGGCCGAAGCTGATCGGCTTCCTCAAGACCATGGAATTCACCACGCTGACCCGCCGCGTCGCCGAAGCGACCGGAACCGAAATCGGCGACGTCCAGGCCGCCGCCGTCACCATCGAGCGCGCCGATACCGCGCACGGACCCGATGTCGGAGCCGGCGCGCCGCCGGCAGCACGGGCCACGCCCGCCGGCAACGACGCCGACAAGCCAGCGCCGGCCATCCGGGGAGAAGACGCGCCGCCGCAGGGCGACACCCCTTCCCTGCTCTCGGCGCTTCGCCTGGAACAGGCGGCGGCGCGCAAGATCGACACGTCGGCCTATATCGCCATTCGCGATGCGGCGGCGCTGACGGCCTGGATCGCCGAGGCACGGGAAGCCGGTGTCCTCGCCTTCGACACCGAGGCCAGCTCGCCCGACCCGATGCAGGCCGAGTTGATCGGCCTGTCCATGGCGGTGGCGCCCGGCCGCGCCGCTTATCTGCCGCTCGTCCACAAGAGCGGCACCGGCGACTTGCTGGGCGGCGGCATGCTGGAGAACCAGATCCCCGTCCGCGAGGCGTTGGCGCTGCTGAAGCCTCTCTTGCAGGACAGGTCCGTTCTCAAGATCGTGCAGGACCTGAAATACGACATCGTCGTGATGAGCCGCCACGGCATCGAGATCGGCCCATTCGACGACACGATGCTGATCTCCTATGTGCTTGATGCCGGCACGTCCGGCGGCCACGACCTGGCCGGCCTCTCGGAAAAATGGCTGGGCCATGCCCCGGCCTCCAAGAAGGAGCTTGCCGGATCGGGGAAAAGCGCCGTCGGCTTCGATCAGGTCGATATCGAGCGCGCGACCGCCTACGCCGCCGGGCAGGCCGATATCACGCTGAGGCTCTGGCAGGTGCTGAAGCCCAGGCTTGCCGCCAAGGGCCTGGTTTCCGTCTACGAGCGGCTGGAGCGGCCGCTGGTGCCGGTGCTGGCCCGGATGGAGCAGCGCGGCATCTCCGTCGACCGCCAGATCCTCTCCAGGCTGTCGGGAGAGCTGGCGCAGGGTGCGGCCCGCGTCGAGGAGGAGATCTACGGCATCGTCGGCGAGCCCATCAACATCGGCTCGCCCAAGCAGCTCGGCGACATTTTGTTCGGCAAGATGGGCCTGCCGGGCGGCTCGAAGACCAAGACCGGGCAATGGTCGACCTCGGCGCAGCTCCTGGAGGACCTTGCGGCCGAAGGCCATGAATTGCCGCGCAAGATCGTCGACTGGCGCCAGCTGACGAAACTGAAATCGACCTATACCGACGCGCTGCCTGGCTTCATCCATCCCGACACAAAACGCGTCCACACCTCCTATGCGCTGGCCGCGACGACAACAGGACGTCTCTCGTCCTCCGACCCCAATCTGCAGAACATCCCGGTGCGCACCGCCGAGGGGCGCAAGATCAGGACTGCCTTCATCGCCGAAAAGGGCCACAAGCTGGTCTCGGCCGACTACAGCCAGATCGAATTGCGGGTGCTCGCCCACGTCGCCGAGATCCCGCAACTCAAGCAGGCTTTCGCCGATGGCGCCGACATCCACGCCATCACCGCATCCGAGATGTTCAATGTGCCGGTCGAGGGCATGCCTTCGGAGGTGCGCCGCCGCGCCAAGGCGATCAATTTCGGCATCATCTACGGCATCTCGGCCTTCGGCCTCGCCAACCAGCTGTCGATCCCGCGCGAGGAGGCCGGCGCCTACATCAAGAAATATTTCGAGCGCTTCCCGGGCATCCGCGACTATATCGAGGCGACCAAGGCCTACGCCCGCGAGCACGGCTTTGTCGAAACCATATTCGGCCGCCGTATCCACTATCCGGAGATACGCTCGTCCAACCCGTCGATCCGCGCCTTCAACGAGCGCGCCTCGATCAACGCCAGGCTGCAGGGCACGGCAGCCGATATCATCCGCCGCGCCATGGTGCATATGGAGGAGGCGCTGGAGAAGGCCGGCCTGTCGGCCCGCATGCTGCTGCAGGTGCATGACGAGTTGATCTTCGAGACGGTGGAGTCCGAGGTCGAGGCGACGCTTCCCGTCGTGCGCCGGGTGATGGAGAACGCGCCGATGCCGGCGGTGTCGATGTCGGTGCCGCTGCATGTCGATGCGCGGGCCGCCAACAACTGGGACGAGGCGCATTGATGTGAACGCGTTGCTGCCGCCCTCGACAGCCACCGTCCTCTCCTTTTCGTTCGCATGCCTGCTGATCGAACTCACGCCGGGTCCGAACATGACCTATCTGGCGCTGATTTCCGCCAGCCAGGGACGCCGCGCCGGCTTTGCCACGGTGGCGGGTATCGCCTCGGGACTGGCGACCGTCGGCGCAGTCGCGGCCTTCGGCGTCGCCGAACTGATCCAGGCATCTCGGCCGCTCTACGAGGGACTTCGCTGGGCCGGGGTGCTGTTCCTTCTCTACCTCGCCTGGGAAGGCTGGACCGCGGGAACGGACGTCGTATCGAGCGCCGGCGGCGCGCACGGCAAGCATTTCATGCGCGGGCTCGTCACCAATCTCCTGAACCCCAAGGCGGCGGTCTTTTACGTCGCGGTGCTGCCGACCTTCGTCGACGCCTCACGGCCGGTCCTTTCCCAGACAGTCATGCTCACCGCGGTCTATGTGGCGATCGCGACTGCTGTTCACGGCGTCATCGTTGTGCTGGCGGGGACGCTGGAACCGTTCCTCAACGATCCAAGAAGGGAGCGATTTGCCCGACGGCTGCTTTCCGCCCTGCTGGCGCTGGTCGCGTTCTGGTTCGCCTGGTCGACCGCGCGCTGAAGCGATTCGCTCCGGGGTCTGTTGAGATTCAGGTCAGGCCGAGCCGAGAAGGGTGGAGTTCCGAGAACCGGAGCGGGGCGTACTTGAGATACGTGAGCACCGGAAACGCACGAGCCCGCCATTTGCAGGCCGGCCTCACCTGAATATCAATAGACCCTAGGCCGCCTCGGCCCGGCACTTGGCGCATACACCGCGAAACTCGATTACCGCCTTCTTGGCGGCAAAGCCCGTCGAGCGCACCCATTCGTCCAGCCGGTGGTCGACATCATGGTCGGACATCTCGGTCACCTGGCCGCATGTGTCGCAAATGGCGAAGGCGGTCATCGAATGGCTGTGGTCGTGCGGCTCGGCGCAGGCGACGAAGGAGTTGAGGCTCTCCAGCCGGTGCACGAAACCCGACTTCACCAGCGTGTCGAGGGCGCGATAGACCTGCAGCGGCGCGCGAAAGCCGCGTTCGCGCAGCTGGTCGAGCAACATATAGGCGCTGAGCGGTCCGCTGGCGGCCTCGAGCTTTTCGAGCACGCACAACTGGTTCTTCGTCAGCACATCCCTTGCCGCCATGGTCCTGCTTCCAGTCTGCTTGCGCCGTCCGCGCGCCATTTGCGCATGCAAGTGGCCTGAATTCCACTGAGATAGCGACGAACCGCCTCTTTTGCCACTGTTTCCGTCGCCATCGGCGGCACCGCTTCGGTGATTGGTCATCGGCATCGCGCAACCAGCCTTCAAAATACTGACAAAATCATCGACGAGGGTTACCACTGCTTGCGAATTCGATCGGGCTTGGGGGGCATCCATGATCAGATTGACACACCGGACGCTGCTTGTCGGCGCCTCCGCGCTGACGGCTGCGGGGACGTTGTCGTTCCGTGCGCTTGCCGCCGAGCGCACCTATCACGCGCTGCTGGTCGCTTGCACCGACTATCCGAAC
This sequence comes from Mesorhizobium sp. M4B.F.Ca.ET.089.01.1.1, assembly GCF_004022605.1. NCBI lineage: Bacteria > Pseudomonadati > Pseudomonadota > Alphaproteobacteria > Hyphomicrobiales > Phyllobacteriaceae > Mesorhizobium > Mesorhizobium sp. M4B.F.Ca.ET.089.01.1.1. Next base: position 9,676 of record NZ_RZOS01000088.1, on the reverse strand, counting down.
CTGCCGAAGAAGAACTGGCTGATCGGGCCGAAGAACGATGCCGGCCTGGTGCGCGACTACCTGCTGAGGAACACCCCGGCCCCGGTGAAGTTCGCGCCCGAGAACGTCGCCCTGCTTGCCAAGGATGTCGACGGCGCGGCCGGCCTGCCGACGCACGCGGCGATCAAGGCGGCGCTGGCCAACCTCGCTGCCAGGGTCAAGCGCGACGACTTCGTCTATCTGCATCTGTCCGGCCATGGCGCCCAGCAGCCCGAGGCGACCAAGGGCGACGAGACCGACGGCCTCGACGAGATCTTCCTTCCCGTCGACATCGAGAAATGGGTCAACCGCGAGGCCGGCGTGCCCAACGCGCTCGTCGACAATGAGGTCGGCGCCGCGCTCGACGCCATCCGCGACAAGGGCGCCTTCGTCTGGGTGGTGTTCGACTGCTGCCATTCCGGCACGGCGACACGCGCCGCCGAGGTCGACGACGAGATGGAGCGCAAGGTCGAGTTTGCCGATCTGGTCGGCGGCGGCGAGGCCGAACGGGCAGCCGCCGTGAAGCTCTACGCGGACATCGCGGCGACCGCGACGCGCGGCTTCGACGAGAACGGCCAGCGCAAGCCCGCCTTCAACCTTACGCCGACTGGCGCCGAATCGACCGCCAAGGGCAAGCTGGTCGCCTTCTATGCCGCGCAGACCGTCGAGACGACGCCGGAGATGCCGCTGCCCAAGGGCACCGCCGACGCGCCGCGCTTCGGTCTGTTCACTTTCACCATCCTGTCCAAGCTGGCCGAGAACCCCAACGTCACCTACCGCCAGCTCGGCCAGGCGGTGCTGCAGCAATATTCGGCCGACAGCCGCACGCGGCCGACGCCGCTTTTCGAAGGCGAGCTCGATGCGCGCGTCTTCGGCACCGACAGGGCCGATGCGGTCATGCAATGGCCGCTGGTCGTCAAGGACGGTGCGGCGACGATCGGCGCCGGGCTGCTGCAGCGACTCACCCCCGGCAGCAAGCTCGCCATCCTGCCTTCGGCCCTGTCGCAACTGTCTGAAGCGCTCGGCTATGTCGAGGTGCAGTCGGCCAGGAACCTGGAGAGCTGGGTGAAGCCGGTGGAGCTCGACGGCAAGCCGGCGCTGACGCTGGCTGATATCCCGGCCAATGCCTATGCGCGCGTCGCCGAGCTCGCGGTCGACTACAAGCTCGCGGTGGCGAGGCCGGCGGCGACCGACGGCCTCGACAAGGAGACCGCGCTGGTGAATTCGGTTCTGGACGAACTGGCGGCCAGGGAGAAATCCGGCTTCCACGTCGAGCTGGTCGAGCCCGGCAAGAGCGCCGATCTGCGACTGGCGGTGCTGCGCGAGAACGCGATCGCCGGCGCCGCGGCCGCCGCCACCGACAAGCCGGCGCTGTGGTTCCTGCCGGCTTCCGGCGATGTGAAGGACGGCGGCAGGCCACCGCTGATAATCATTCACCCGGATGATCGCGCCAAGCTGGTCGATGCGACGGCGAAGAACCTGACCACCATCTTCCGCGCCACCGGCCTTTCCAGGCTGGCCGCCGCGTCCGACTACCGGCCGGAAGAGGTCAGCGTCGAGTTCGAGATCAGGCGCCAGGGCGGCGACGCACTGGAGCCGCTGCAGGCCTCGACCGTGCCGCGCGTCTCGCCGGGCGACGAGGTGCATATCAGGGCCAGGAACGATTCCGACAAATATGTCGACATCAACGTGCTCTATGTCGGCAGCGACTATTCCATCACCCATATCGTCGCCGAGCGGCTGGCGCCCGCCAACGGCTCGCCGGATGCCGGCTTGCGGGAGGGGCTGCTGGCCTTCACCGACACCAGCTTCGGCATGGAGCGGATGATCGCCGTGCTGACCGAGGCACCGCCGCAGAGCGAGAAGGAGGACCTGAGCTTCCTGGCGCAGGACGGCGTGCCCTCGGCCACCCGCGCGGTCGGCGGCTCCGGCTTCTCCGACATGCTGACTGAAATCGGCATGGCGCCTTCGACACGCTCGGTGATGAAGCTTGCCGACAGGAGCGGCCCGAAGGGCGCGGTGATGATTTTTCCGATGGAGACAGTGCCGCGCGCCTGAGCGCAGGCTGCCGCAAAAGCCTGTCGCAACCGCTGCATCGGCTCTTGCGCGACCGGCCTTGTGCGTGGACATTCTGGCGCGGCACGGAAAGGATGAGGACGCTTGTGAGAACCAACGTGCATTACTGGCTCGGAGCGGGCCTTCTTCTTGCGGCGCTGCCGCTCGCCCCTGCCCGGGCGGAGGAGAGCTGCGGCCTCTGCGCCAAGCAGATCGTCACCAATTCCGAACTGGCAGGCTGCTTTCTCGACCAGTACGACCAGATCGCCAAGACCGGCAATGAAGCCGTCGTGGTCGATCTCAGCGACTGCGCCTCGCGCGGCGTGGTCGAGGCCCTGCCCTCGCCGAACAAGGCACCCGCCGAGCCCGACGTGCAGTTCATGATCTCGCGCCCGCAGCTCGACTGCCTGAAAAGGAAGCTTGAGGCGCCGGGCATCGTGCTCGACCCGACCGCCACCATCGATCTGGACAGCTGCCGATGAAGAAGCCGGGGGGCAAGGTGACAGAACAAGTAGTGGCTGCGACGGCGTTGACGACGGCCGAGCCGCCGCCGGCCAAGAAGGCCGAGGCGCTGCCGGAAACCACCGAGGGTTTCCCGTGGCCGAGCAGCCACGAGATCAAGAAGGAATCGAACCCCTTCACCGATCGCGACTGGCGCATGCTGGCCTACGCCTGGTCGGGCCTTTTGGTGCGGCTTGTGATCATCTTCACGCTTCTGTTCTCCGTCTTCCAGTTCCTGGCCAACCAGGAGCAGAAGCGCGTCGAGCAGACCATGGCGCTGGTCGAGCTCTGGGAGAGCAAGGACTTGCAGCAGGCGCAACGCGCGCTCAAGGAGCGGCTGGCGGCGCTGAACACCAAATACGACAATCTGCTTGGCGCCAATCCGACGCCGACCGAGGAACAGGTGTTCAGGCAGCGCATCGGCATCGAGGCGATGACCGGCGATGGCGGGACCATGCCGCTTGCCGATTTCAGCGATCACTTCGACCGCATCGTCTATTTCCTCAACCGCCTTTCCATCTGCGTCGAGAGCGACCTCTGTTCGCGCAAGGTGGCGGACGCCTATTTCCGCGACTATGCCGTTTCCTTCTGGAGCTATTTCGCCGGCTATATAGACAAGCAGCGCAAGGCAGGCTCCGCCAACTTCGCCTCGGCGATCGAGACCTATGTGCGCCAGGAGCAGCCCGAGGCGCCGTCCAAATAATGGCGAAGCGATCGGCGGCCCGGATGTGAAAAACCGGCAGTGGGATCAACCCTACCACCGGTTGTTCGATCGCTGCTACCAGCGGGTCGGAACAGGCCTCATTTGTAGAGGCTGTTGATCCACTCGATATTGGCGGCGTTGAGCCTGACCGCGGTGTTGGCGTCCGGGCTTTCGGCGACGTTCACGCCGGTGATGACACGCTGCTTCGCGGCATTGTCATAGGCGTAGACCGAGCTGCCGCTCGAGCCCGGGAACGTATCGCAATCGTACTGGAAATAGTCCGTGCCGATGTTTTCGGCATGCACTTCGCAGCTTGCCTTCCACATCGTGCCCATCGGCTTGTCGCCGGGATAGCCGACGATGTTGGCGGTGAAGTCGCCCAGATCCTCGTAATTGGCATAGCCCAGCCAGCCGAGATTGGTGCCGACATCCTGCTTCAGCGTTACGATGCCGAGATCCCACGGCACGACCGAGCCGTAGAAACCCTGGTAGTTGTCGATGAAGCCCTGCAGGACATAGGCGCTTTCATAGGTGAAGGCGCCGAACGGCGCATCGTCGGCGGTGCTGCCATTGAGGCCCGGCACGAACAGATATTCGTCGAGCCAGGCGCCATCCTCATGGCTGTAGAGGCAGTGCGCCGCGGTAAGCACGGTGCGCGGACCGATCAGCGTCGCCGAGCAGCTGCCGAACTTGCCGGTCTTGGGCGACTTGGCCTCGAGATAGCCGATGGCCGAGAACGGATAGGTCTTGGTGTTCTTGACCTGCTCGCGGTCGTCTGTGCCGAACACCTGGCGGCCGGCTTCACCCTCCGTCAGCCCGGGGTCTCCGGTGTTCTGCGGACCTGAAGCGTCGGACCCCTGCCCGTCCGCCGGCTTGTTCAGTTCCTCGATGATCAGTTCCTTCAGCGCCTCGTTCGCCTCGATCTTGATCTCCTTGCCGTCGGCGGAACGTCCGACGATGCCATAGGACTTGACCGCCGCGTCCTCGTCGGCGAGCGGCGCGGCGCGGCTGGCCTCGTCCTCGGTGAGTTTCGGCGGCGCGATCGGCTTTGCCCGGCCCGGTTTATAGTCGCCCGATCCCGCATCGCGCATGCTTTCGCCGTTGCCGGCATTGGCGGCGCCGGGATCGGCGGCGAAGGCGGGCGTCAGCCACATCGCGGTGGAAAGAAACGCGGACGCAATGATGGTGTTCGTCAGTTTTGTCACGGTGAGACTCTCCCAAAAGTCAGCAAGGACTGGATCAAGATACAGAAATATTGTCGAGATCGTGGTGGCGCCAAAACCGAGTTTTGGTAACGCCGACCAGATCATTGCCCCGCGCGGTCAGTTGAGGCCCCCGCCAAAAACTCCCCTTCGATATACTGCCTAAAATATTCCAACATTGGCAATGACAAATCGCTTCCACGTAGCCCGTGGGGGGCTATAGGTTTGAGCGGGTTCTGCTCGCGGGCACGATTAGCAGAAGTGGCATTCGGTTTTATGACCGGTTTGCGCGCCGATCCGGGCTGCGCGTGGCCGGTCGTTCAAAACCGGTGCCTCGGGCAGCGGATCATGCGCCGGGCCGGCCTGTTCGGGAACGTTCGTCTCAGGAGGTCATGGTGAACATCATCCATCGGTTCAGGCCGCTCGCCACAGCACTGCTGGCCGGCATCGCGGCGCTCGCGACGCTCAACGCCACCCACGCGGCCGATGGGCCCGCACGGCCGGAAGCAGCGGTCTCGCCAATGAAGCGCGTCGCCGAAGCAAGGGCGAAGGCCAAGGCCGAGAACCCCGACGGCGCCGATCGCGTCTATGGCGGCAAGGAGGCCGAGAAAGGCGCTTTTCCTTTCCAGGTGGCGCTGCTGACAAGCGACAGGCTGGACGCCAGCCCGGCCTCGCAGCCGGACGCCCAGTTCTGCGGCGGCAGCCTGATCGGGCCGCAATGGGTGCTGACGGCCGCGCACTGCCTCGTCGACAACGGCCGGCCGATCCCGGCGGGCGCGGTCACCGTGCTGACCGGCGCCACCGATCTCGGCGAAGGCAAGCGCTACAAGGCGGCGGAGGTGATCGTCAACGAAGGCTATAGCGAGCAGACGATGGATAACGACCTCGGCCTGATCCGGCTGGCCGAGCCGGCGGACGCGCCGACGATCAAGCTCGCCCGTGAGGCAACGCCAGACAGCGGCAAGACCACGGTCACCGGCTGGGGCAAGATGCAGGACGGCACCTTCCCGACGGCACTGATGGTCGCCGACCTCGACCTGCAGCCGAACGCGACCTGCAACAGCGGCATCAAGGACATCTACGCGCGCGACCTGAAGACAGCACTTGGCGACCTCTCCCACCGCATGCGCTACTCCGAAAAGGGCATCGACGCGGCCGCCAGCGCCATTGCCGCCGACATGTCGGATCCGCTGACCGGCAACATGATCTGCGCCGGCACCGCCAGCGGCGAGCGCGATGCCTGCAATGGCGACAGCGGCGGCCCGCTGTTCATGACCGGTGCCGACGGCCCGGTCCAGATTGGCGTCGTTTCCTGGGGCGAAGGGCCGAATGACGGCAGTGCGGCCTGCGGCCACAAGAACGCCTACGGCATCTATACGCGGCTGGCCAACTACAGCGGCTGGATCGAGGAGAAGATGAAGACCACGCCGGCGCCGGCAAAGCCCAAGGCCGGTGTCGGTACCGCTCAGAAGCCGGCCAAGCCCTGAGCCTCCCGCCTCTCTCAATACAAAAACGGCGGGCAAAACCCGCCGTTTCTTTTCATGCCATGGCTGCCTGCGCCATCTACTTCATCCCCGAGGGCAGCCGCGCCTCGCAGGGCAAGTCGCTCAGGCCCGCCTTCATCAACGACAAGCGCCAGCCGCCCGGAGCAGGTCGAGGATTGCGTCGGCGCGCTGAAGGCACTCGACTTCAGCGATGCGGAACTGGCCGAGATCGACAGCTATGCGCGCGAGGCCGACATCAATCTGTGGGCGGCCTCGGCGGAGCGCAAGGGTCCGCCGCGCAGCCAGCGCCGATCAGCGCCGAGGTGACCCGGCCCCTGCGCAGCACCCAGGCCAGCGCCATCTGCGCCAGCGTCTGGCCGCGGCGGCCGGCAATGGCGTTCAGCGCCTTGATGTTGGTGATGGTTGCCACCCAGATATTTGTTGGTCAGCATGCCTTGCGCCAGCGGCGAGAACACGATCGAGCCGACGCCGAGCCCTTCCAGCGTGTCGAGCAGCCCGTCCTCCTCGACCCAGCGGTTGAGCATCGAATAGCTTGGCTGGTGAATGATGCAAGGCGTGCCGAGCTGCTTCAATATGTCGGCCGCCTCACGCGTACGCTGCGAATTGTAGGACGAGATGCCGGCATAAAGCGCCTTGCCCGAGCGCACCGCATGGTCGAGCGCGCCCATCGTCTCTTCCAGCGGCGTGTCGGGGTCGAAACGGTGCGAATAGAAGATGTCGACATAGTCGAGCCCCATCCGCTTCAGGCTCTGGTCGAGGCTGGCCAGCACATATTTGCGCCCGCCCCACTCGCCATACGGCCCCGGCCACATCTCGTAGCCGGCCTTGGTCGAGATGATCAGCTCGTCGCGATAGGCGGCGAAATCGGTGCGCAGGATTTCACCGAAGGCGGTCTCCGCCGAGCCCGGCGGCGGACCATAGTTGTTGGCGAGGTCGAAATGGGTGATGCCGAGGTCGAACGCCCGGCGCACGATCGCCTGCTTGGTCTTGTGCGGCGTGTCATTGCCGAAATTGTGCCACAGCCCGAGCGAGATCGCGGGCAGCTTCAGTCCGGACCGCCCACAGCGGTTGTAGAGCATTTTCTCGTAGCGGTTTTCGGCGGCGACATAGGGCATGGGAAATCCTCGGATCTGAACGGATCGGGCATGGTTCACCGCAACGCGATGACCATGCCCTGCGGCCCACCCTTTACCCTCTCCCCGAGAGAAGGGGGAGAGGGCTGGTAAAAATTATCGATAATTGCGGCGATCTACTTCTTCTTGGCCAGCAGGTCCTTGGCTTCCGTGACGCCGAGTGCGGCCGGCCGCTCGCAGGTCGTCTGCATGGCGACGAACTTGCCGGTTTCGCCCGAGCGCAACAGGCCGGTCATCACGTCGACGGCGTGCAGCGCCAGCTCCATCGAGCAGCGGTGCGGCCGCCCCTCAGCGATCGCCAGCGCCATATCGGCAAGGCCGGCGGTGCGGTAGTTGGCCATCATGCCTTGCGAATGCATTTCGTTCGGCACGCCGAACGGATGCTTCCATTTCGGCAGCTTCTTGACCGGTTTCGCCGCCTCGGTGAAGCGCACGTCGCCGCCGAAGAAATTCGGATCCGGCACGTACACTGTCCCCCCCTCGCCATAGAGTTCCATCGGCGCATGACCGTGGCTCCAGACATCCCAGCTGGTGTTGAGCGTCACCACCGCGCCATTCTCGAACTCCAGCAGGCCGTGGATGGTGGTCGGCGTGTTGACCGGGATTTTCTCGCCCGCGCGCGGTTTCGACGAAATCGTCCGCTCCTTGGCCGGCGTCGAGGCGAAGGCCGCGACCTGCTTCACCGGCCCGACCAACTGGATCAGGTTGGTGATGTAGTACGGCCCGATGTCGAGCACCGGGCCGGCGCCCGGCTGGAAAAAGAAATCCGGATTGGGATGCCAGTGCTCCATGCCGTGACCCATCACATGGCAGGTGCCGCTGGTGATCTTGCCGAGCGCGCCGGTGTCGATCAGGTTGCGCACCAGCTGATGCGCGCCGCCGAGGAAGGTGTCCGGCGCCGAGCCGATGCGCAGTCCCTTCTTCTCGGCCCGGCCTTTCAGGTCGAGCCCCTCCTTGATCGAAAGCACGAACGGCTTTTCCGAATAGACGTGCTTGCCGGCGTCGAGGATCTCCTTCGACACCTCATAGTGCACGGCCGGGATCGTCAGATTGACGATGATGTCGATGTCGTCCGCCTTGAGCAGGTCATTGACCGTCTCGGCGCGCAGCTTGAACTCCTTCGCCCGCGCCTTCGCAGCGTCCATGTTGATGTCGGCGCAGGCACGCATCTCGATGCCGCGGAACAGCGGCGCCAGCGAGAAATACGCTTTCGAGATGTTGCCGCAGCCGATAACGCCGATACCCAGTTTCTTTGCCATGTCGATTGTTCCTAGTAAGCCTTGACGGATGCGATGGAGCGGCGGGCGAAGCGCTCGATGTCGTTCGGGTTGTCCTGCTCCATGACAAAGTACCTGGCGGCGCTCTTGGCGCGCAACGTCTTGATCAGGCCGGCCCAGTCCATCGTGCCATGACCGACATCCGACCAGCCATCCTCGTCGAGGCCCTCGCCCGGCTTGGCGATGTCCTTGACGTGGACGGCGCTGATGCGCTTGCCGTGCTTCTCGATCCAGGGCAGCGGATCGGCGCCGCCGCGCACCACCCAGGCGACGTCCATCTCCCAGCCGATATCGGGCGCGGCGGCAAAGATGTGGTCCTGCGGCACCGAGCCGTCGGCAAGCGCCTTGAACTCGAAATCATGATTGTGCCAGGCAAAGCCATAGCCGGCCTTCTTTGCCGTTTCGCCGACCTTGGCCAGCCGCTCGCCGAAACCCCGCCAGCCGGCGGCGTCCGCCGGCCTCTGCTCGGCGACCAGATAGGGGCAGATCAAAAGCATGACGCCGAGCGCGTCGGCGATCTTGCGCACGCCGTCGAAGTCGTTCTCGAGCGCGTCGATCGAGAAATGCCCGGTCGGCATGGCCAGCCCGTTCTTGTCGAGCTCGGCGCGGAAGGATTTCGGATCGTCATAGACGCCGCCGAACCCTTCGACTTCCTTGTAGCCGAGTTTGCCGAGCGTCTGCAGCACCCCTTCCCAAGGCTGGAAATTGCGGGCGCTGTAAAGTTGGAATGACCAGTTCATCGTCTCTGTCCGTTTCTTGGGGGATGGCTGCTTGGGAGGTTAAAGGCGGTTGTCGGTTTGAGCGTCGAACAGCGAGGCGCGTGCCGGATCGAAGCCGATGCGAATCGCATCGCCGTTGCGCAGCGTCTTATCCGCTTCGACGCGGAAGGAGATGATCTGGCCGCCGAGCTTGGTCCACACCAGCGTGTCTGAGCCCATCGGATCGACGATCTCGACCGTCGACTCGGCGGTGAACGGCATTGCCGCGGCGGCGTCGCCGAAGGCTATGTGCTCAGGCCGGATGCCGAAGATGCAAGGCTTGCCGCCTCGGCCACCATCGCCGTCGAATTGATAGCGGCCGAGCGGCACCGACACGCCGTCGGCTTTGAACACAGGGGCGGTGCCGGCTTCCAACTCCCCCTTGAGGAAATTCATCGCCGGCGAACCGAGGAAGCCGGCGACGAAGCGGTTGACTGGCCGGTTGTAGATCGTCTGCGGCGCATCGAGCTGCTGGATGACCCCGCCCCTCATGACGGCGATGCGGTCGGCGAGCGTCATAGCCT
>NZ_RZOS01000889.1:0-1108 GCF_004022605.1 Mesorhizobium sp. M4B.F.Ca.ET.089.01.1.1 | reverse complement strand
CGTTTGCGCGCTTCAGTGGGAAGAAGCTGCTGCAGACCGTCATGGTCGTTGCTGCGCGATCGATCGACGAGAAGGAACAACAGCATAGCTCTCAAAGCGCGGATTCGGGTTGCTTCAATTGACTTCAGGAGGAAATGATGAGCGAATTCGTTGGCAATTATGTTGATCACCAGATGACCTCGCCGTTGGCAGTGGCGCAGCGTTCGGCTAAGGTCAAGCTCATATCGAAAGATCTTGCCCGAAGCGGAGTTCTCTTGGTCGCATCGTGCTTGCGAGTTGAGGTTTATGGTCAGGAGCACGCACTCAGAAACATCGAAAGTACGATATTTTCTGGCTTTTCACCTGGACGAATTGAAGGTGCAGCCACTATTATTCACCGCCTCGCCGAGATTGCGTCTGGCGCTCGTTCCCAGGTCCTTGGCGATAATTATATCATCGATCAGCTGGTGAAAGCTGCCAAACTTCTTGACAGAAAGCTTCCCATTTTCCAAATAGTACGGTTAGCTATTGACATAGGTCGTGCATCTCGCGAGCGACAGCGGTTCATTGCATCGTTCAACAACTGTCACGTTATCCGAGACATTATTGCTGATCAATTTCCGAATCGAGAACTACTCGACCGCCTTTACGTGATCGGGGCGGATAGGCTGGCTCGCGACCTGATCAGAAGTGGTGTGGGAGAGCGATTTCGTTCCACGGCAATTGTAACGCGAAACCCTAAGAACCTTCGCAAACGTCTCCGCGCCTGGACTGACATAGACGTCGCGCTGACGCGCCCGACAGAGATTGGCCACGCACACGAACCACGGTCGATGGTTGTGATCTTAGGCGCCGATGTCAATGATGAATACCAAGTCACTCTCCAGAGCGCGCTTCTCCGATTGCAGCCGCGCGTCATAGTAGATACGTCACCAGTTCCGGTATTCTCGAGTAATGAATTGGATTGCATCAACTATTTGACGGTGTACGACAACGAGTTTCTTCGTGCTGTCGAGAACAACAACAAGCATCTGACGCAAAGACTACCACTGTTACTGTCCGATATTGAAGAAACACTCCGCGTCGCGCAAATATATCTTTCTTCAAAGGCGTCGTAGCCCTCCAGGGG
>NZ_RZOS01000888.1:0-1108 GCF_004022605.1 Mesorhizobium sp. M4B.F.Ca.ET.089.01.1.1 | reverse complement strand
TCCTGGAGAAGAACCTCGGCATCGCGCACACCGTCACCGGCTTCGACTTTCATTTCGGCAAGGACCGCCAGGGCGGGCCCGCCTTCCTGATGGCGGCGGGCGAGCGCCATGGTTTCGGTGTGACGTTGGTCGATGCCTTTCGCGACGAGGGCGCCGAGGTGATCTCGTCGAGCCGCATCCGCGCCCTTCTCGGCGAAGGCGCCGTGGCCGAGGCCGCCGGCCTGCTCGGCTACCGCTTCACCGTCGAGACCCAGGTGATCAGCGGCCAGCAGCTCGGTCGCACGCTGGGCTTTCCGACCGCCAATATGAGGCTTTCGCCGGAAGCGGCCCTGAAGGAAGGGATTTATGCCGTCCGCTTCCGCCGCGCCGACGGCACGCTGCATGACGGCGTCGCCAGCTTCGGCCGCCGTCCGACCGTCGACGACAATGGCGCGCCGCTGCTCGAGACCTTCGTCTTCGACTTCTCCGGCGACCTCTACGGCGAAACGTGCGAAGTGTCGTTCTTCGGCTACCTGCGGCCGGAGCTGAAATTCGACGGGCTCGACCCGCTGGTCGCGCAGATGAAGCGCGACGAGGCCGAGGCGAGGGCGCTGCTGGCAGGCGTGCGCCCGCTGTCGGAGCTTGACGCCGCGATCGCGTTCTAGCTCGAAATAACTAGATAGAAGTGTTTAGACGCGGGTTACGGACTCGACCAACCGGCTGATCCGCGTGCGTGAAGCGCTTCACCGAAGCCGGCCTGCCGAGCGGGCAGAACGTGCCGATGAAGACCGACATCCCCGTCTGGAGCGTCGTCCTCCTTTGCGCGTCGCTGTTCATCCTGTGCGATGGGTTGAGCGCGCATTGGGGCAAGACGGGCAGCGGCCGCAGCCTTGCCGTCGTCATGCTGCTGTCGCCGCTGTCCTACTGGGCCTTCGCCTTCATCAACACCAGGCTGAACCTCGCCGTGACTGGGGCGCTGATCAACACGATCGTCGTTGCCGGCGCCGTACTGGTCGGCGCGTTCGTCTTCAAGGAGGAAGTCTCCTCGATGCAGTATCTCGGGATCGCGCTAGCGCTGATCTCGATGACGCTGCTCAACCTGGACTAAGCTATCTCTTCAGCGCCAGTC
>NZ_RZOS01000887.1:0-1109 GCF_004022605.1 Mesorhizobium sp. M4B.F.Ca.ET.089.01.1.1 | reverse complement strand
CTACTTGCACGGCCCGATGGAATCGATGGATCAGGCAACCGGGATTTTGATATTTGGTGACGGCCGCGAAGTGCGATTGGCGCAGGAATTGGCTGAAATCGGCTGTGCAGTTCTTCTGGTAACCGCAAGCGAGTCGCCTCAGGACGCCAAAAACCTCGCAGTTGTGAAGGTGCCATCTTTGCAGAACCGCGTGGCACGATCAATCGTGGACATCCTGCCCGCTCAGCTGCTAGCCGCAGAACTGTCCGACGCGGCCGGACTTACTGATGCCCAGTTTCGTTATAGCCAAAATGACACAAAGGTGACCATGGACGAATCGGAGCCCCGGGTCTGAGCACGCGCGCCACGAGATGACACGTTCCGGACATCCTTCTTGGCCCTGATCAAGACAGCAATGGCGAGCCAGTGCAGTGTTCACGCTGTCTCGAGGCCGTCGACGGCAGAATGTGTCGTGCTTCGCCTGCCAATTGAATGGAGCGCAGCATTCTGTTTCCAAAGGCGCATGAAACTTGGAAAGGTAACTCTACGATAAAACTATACGCCGTGGAATTGTCTCGGCACGGTTGACGGCTGCGAGTAACTCACCACGGGGAACACTGCATCGTTGACGTCCTCTGCTTGCTGAAGCTCGCTTAAGCGTTGCTGGCAGCATCTGAGGTGCCCATTCCAGGCGAGCATAAATAACTCCAGGAGCAACGGACGATGGCATCTTCCCGGCCTAAAGTGTATTCGGCGCTCGTTACACCCGCGATCGCGTTCCTATGTCTTGCGACAGTCGTGCCGATTGCAGCTGTCATTGCCCTCTCGTTCGGTGACTTCAACATAGCCTTCCCGGAAAAGACGCGCTTTATCCGGCTTTACAATTACGCGCGGTTCTTGTCCGACGGTCGGTTTATCAACGCCGCGCTGGTTACGTTCATTTTGGTCGTCGTCCCCGTCGTCCTCCAATTACTGTGTGGATTAGCGTTGGCAATAGCGCTTAAGGAAAATCTCGTTGGCACACGGTGGATGCGAGCATCTTTCCTGCTTCCGTCAATAATTCCGCCAGCGGTAGGCGGAATTGTGTGGAAGCTGTTCCTCATTCCTGGTGTGGGCGGCTTGTCTTATCT
>NZ_RZOS01000886.1:0-1125 GCF_004022605.1 Mesorhizobium sp. M4B.F.Ca.ET.089.01.1.1 | reverse complement strand
TCTTGTGTGTCACAGATGTGGATAACGGGGACAGAAAGGGCCTGCGCAACTCCCGGTTCTGCCGGCCGTCGGCAACGACTCGAAGCCGGCGGGGACCATGCCGGCCGACCGGCTTTTCATTTTAGCTGGCTTGCACTATGTCTTGCCCCTCGCGCGGGGGCGCGTCTTGTCAACCGGAAAAGCATCCGCTACGCCCCGCTCATGACAGTCACCGTCCGTTTCGCCCCGTCGCCGACCGGCCGCATCCATATCGGCAATGCGCGCACCGCTCTGTTCAACTGGCTGTTCGCCGCGAACAACAAGGGCCGCTTCATCCAGCGCTTCGACGACACCGATATCGCCCGTTCCAAGCAGGAATTCGCCGATTCCATCCTCTACGACCTGCACTGGCTTGGCATCTTCCCGGACGCCACCGAATACCAGTCGCGGCGCGTCGAGATCTATGACGCCGCCGTCGAGCGTCTGAAGGAGGCGCGCGTCCTCTACGCCTGTTACGAGACGCCGGAAGAGCTCGATCTGCGCCGCAAGGTGCGCCGCACGCGCGGCCTGCCGCCGGTCTATGGCCGCGAGGCGCTGACGCTGACGCCGGAGCAGGTCGCCGAATACCAGTCGGACGGCCGCCGCCCGCACTGGCGCTTCCTGCTGCCGAACTTCACCAGCGATCCGCTGCAGCCGGAGCGCACCGAGATCCACTGGAACGACCTGGTGCGCGGCGAGGAGACCGTCGATCTCGCCTCGCTGTCCGATCCCGTGCTGGTGCGCGAGGACGGCACCTATCTCTACACGCTGCCGTCGGTGGTCGACGACATCGAGATGGGCGTCAGCCACGTCATCCGCGGCGACGACCATGTCACCAACACCGGCGTGCAGATCGCGCTGTTCCAGGCGCTCGGCGCCGCGCCGCCGGTGTTCGGCCACCACAATCTCTTGACCACGGTCTCGGGCGAGGGCCTGTCGAAGCGCACCGGCGCGCTGTCGATCGAAAGCCTGCGCGAGAACGGTATCGAGCCGATGGCGGTCGCCTCGCTGGCGGTGCTCGTCGGCACGTCGGAGAATGTCGCGGCGGCGCACGATTTTGCCGACCTCGCCGGCCCTTTCGATCCGGCCGCGACCTCGAAATCGGCG
>NZ_RZOS01000885.1:0-1128 GCF_004022605.1 Mesorhizobium sp. M4B.F.Ca.ET.089.01.1.1 | reverse complement strand
GATCAAAGGAAACGGTGCGAAGTATCCACCGCTGCCATCGTATCCACTGAGATACCGAAGATGGCCATGGGCAGTCACTACAAGTGCGTCTAGCCCGGCGTTCGCCACTGCCTCCAGCACGTTGAGCCGTCTGCGCTCGTACTCGGATCTCGGGAACGGCACACCCGTCAGAGGAATACCTGAGCACATAGGCGCCATATCTCACCTCAATGATTTGCCATGTTGTGGGTCGCTTAAGCATCGGGTGCGCCTCAGACCGATGTTCGAAGCTGTCGCTTAACGTGCTTTGGTTCAGCCAGACATTCAACCGTCCTAGCGGCTTGCGTCAAATGCAGTTTTTATATCGTCGTCATCTGGCGGCGAGATGCAGCTAAGGCACAGCGATCGATGAAGGATAATTCCTGCTCCGCCACACATTCGGTCCGCGGTGAATTGCTTGCTAACCACGACGCCAAGAATAGTAACACGAGTGAATGTTGAAACCGAACAAGGCATCCCGCGCGCGGCGGATGCGATGCAAACCGTCGGACAGTGTACGCAGGAGAAGGCGACGGATGAACTCGTGCGGGTCGAGCCTCACGATCTTCGTCTTGCCGCGATGGCGATCGTCCGGGAGCGGGACGGAACCCGATCGTCCTGACGCGCCATGTGAAAGCGTTCCTGAAGGCGCAGCCAAACAAGACGGATCGTAATGACGCACGCGGCATCGCGCAGGTGATGCGGGTCAACCTGTACCGCCCGGTGCATGTGAAGACGCTCACGAGCCAGAAGCGGCGGGCACTGTTGACTGCCCGCAAGCTTCTGCATGGGAAGGCGATTCGCCCTGGAGAACGACATCCGTGATCTTCTACGCAACTTCGGCCTCAAGGTCGGTTTTGTGAAATTGAGGAGCGTATTCTCGTCGCAGGAATGCCCGATCTCGAGATCATGGCACAATTGCTTGCCGCTCGGCGGAAGCTGCGTGAGGATTCTCTCGTTTGCACCGAAAGTACTGACGATCACCAAGGAGGATACGACCTGCAACCGCTTACAAATATCCCCGTGTCGGCCCCATCACTGCGCTGGCCTTCGCCAGCGCCATCGATATTCCGGCCCGCCTCCACAAGTCCAAGGCGGCGGGGCCGGAAT
>NZ_RZOS01000884.1:0-1151 GCF_004022605.1 Mesorhizobium sp. M4B.F.Ca.ET.089.01.1.1 | reverse complement strand
CTTCGCCACAGCATCAGCCCCATAAGCCTCGCCGTCAGCATAAATCCAGGCAACAGGCGCGCCGACGGGAATGTCGACGCCCTCCTTGCCGGTGACATCAAGCAGAATGCCGCTCGCCGGCGCATCGATTTCCATCGCCGCCTTGTCGGTCTCGATCTCGAACAGCACGTCGCCTTGCTTGACGACGGAACCCTCGGTGACAAACCAGCGCGAGATCTGGCCGGTCGCCATGTCCATGTCGACCTTGGGAAGGATGACTTCGACGGGCATCGGCTAGCGCGCTCCCCTGACCAGATCGCGCGCCGCCGCGACAATGTCGGGCACTTGCGGAACCGTCGCCCTTTCCAGGTCGGGATTGTAGGGGATCGGTATCTCGGCGCCGCCCAGCCGCACGATCGGCGCATCGAGGAAGTCGAAGGCTTCGCTCTCGGCGATCATGGCGCTGACCTCGGCGCCGACGCCCAGCGTCTTCACCGCCTCGTAAACGCAAAGCAGCCGCGAGGTCTTCTTGACGCTTTCGATGATGGTGCGCTTATCCATCGGCCGCACGGTCCTGAGGTCGATCACCTCGATGTCGATGCCCTCGGCTTGCAGCGCTTGCGCGGCCTCCAGTGACTTGTGCACCATGATCGAGGTTGCCACGATGGTCAGGTCGCTTCCCTCGCGCCGGACATCCGCCTTGCCGATCGGCACCGTGTAGTGCCCCTCGGGCACCGGCCCCTTCATCTTGTAGAGCAGCTTGTGCTCGAAGATCATCACCGGATCCGGATCGGCGACCGCCGCCAGCAGCATGCCCTTGGCGTCGTGCGGCGTTGCCGGCTGGATCACCTTCAGCCCCGGCACATGGCCGAGCCAGGCTTCCAGGCTCTGGCTGTGCTGCGCGGCCGCGCCGGTGCCCGAGCCGGCGGGAAAACGCATCACCACCGGCACCGAGACCTCGCCGCCCAGCATGAAGCGCATCTTGGCCGCCTGGTTGACGATCTGCTCCAGAGCAAGCGTGGCGAAATCGGAAAACTGGAATTCGAAGATCGGCCGCAAGCCGGTCATCGCCGCGCCGACGGCGACACCGGCGCCGCCGAGTTCGGAGATCGGCGTGTCCATCACCCGGTCGACACCGAAACGCTCGACCAGATCGCCCGTCACCTGGAAGG
>NZ_RZOS01000883.1:0-1155 GCF_004022605.1 Mesorhizobium sp. M4B.F.Ca.ET.089.01.1.1 | reverse complement strand
GTGGCGCGGCAGCGCGAACACCGGCGCGACATGGCCGGCGCCGAACGGACCGGCCTTTTCCAGCGCGTCGAGCAAGGCGAGCGTCGCCCCCTCGGCGGCGAGCGCGCCGTCGATCGCCAGGCTCTCCTCGTCCTGCAACCTGAACACATCGGCCGCCGCGCGCTCTTCGAAAAAGGCGCGTAGCGCGCCGAGCCCGGCCCGCTCGACCGTGATGCCGGCCGCCATGCCGTGGCCGCCGCCCTTGACGATCAGCCCGGCATCGGCCGCCTCGCGCACCAGCCGCCCGAGATCGAAGCCAGACACCGATCGCCCGGAGCCGGTGCCGACGCCATTGGCGTTGAAGGCGATGGCGAAGGCCGGCCGCCGTGCATGGTCCTTGAGCCGCGAGGCGAGCAGCCCGACAATGCCCGGATGCCAGGTCTGGCTGGCGGTGACGACGATGGCCGGGCCATTGCCGCCGGCAAGCTCGGCATCGGCTTCGGCGCGGGCCTCGGCCAGCATCTCCAGCTCCATCTGCTGGCGCTCCTGATTCAGCCGGTCGAGCGTCTCGGCGATCGTGCCGGCCTCGACCGGATCGTCGGTGGCAAGCAGGCGGCTGCCGAGCGCGGCGTCGCCGATGCGCCCGCCGGCATTGATGCGCGGCCCGATCAGATAGGCGAGGTGGAAGGTGCTGATCGGCTCGCCGATGCGCGACACCCGGGCAAGGGCTGCCAGACCCTCGTTCTTCTGCTGGCGCGCCACCTGCAGCCCCTTGACGACGAAGGCGCGGTTGACGCCGGTGAGCGGCACGACGTCGCAGACGGTGGCGAGCGCCACCAGGTCGAGCAACGACAGAAGGTCCGGCTGTGCCGCCTCGGGCAGCCGGCCGCGCAGCACCTTCGCCGTCTGCACCAGGCAGAGGAAAACGACACCGGCGGCGCAAAGATGGCCCTGCCCGGAAAGATCGTCTTCGCGGTTGGGATTGACCACAGCATTCGCCGCCGGCAGCGGCCCGCCGACCTGGTGGTGGTCGAGCACCACGACATCGGCGCCGGCTTCCTTCGCCGCCTCGATGGAGACGGCGCTGTTGGTGCCGCAGTCGACGGTGACGATCAGCTTGGCGCCGCGCGAGACGAGGTCGCGCATGGCTTCCGGATTGGGGCCGTACCCCTCGAA
>NZ_RZOS01000882.1:0-1156 GCF_004022605.1 Mesorhizobium sp. M4B.F.Ca.ET.089.01.1.1 | reverse complement strand
GAACAGGGCAGTACTATTGCACTGCCCTGTTCCCGCCAACGGCGGAGATCACGCCGTGTCACCCCAAGCACTTAAACCCAGCGTGCCGATGGCAGCCGAAGGACCTGGCGCGCGCGCCTCGTCCGGTTCGGCTTCGCTGGAGGGGCGTTCCATCGACTGTTTCAGCCTTGCAATCATCCAGGCGCTGGCCAAAAGCCAGATGGAGCGCCGGCTCAGGAACCGGCGCAAAAACTCGAGCCTGCCGGCGCTGATCGAGCTGGTGCTGGCGCGGCCGCTGGTGTCGGCAGGTCTGGTCGCGGCCGAGCTGAAAATTAGCCAGCGCGCTGCGCTCGGGCTGGTGCCGAACTCGGCATCCGTGAGGTGACCGGCAGGGGGCGCTACCGGACGTGGGGCCCCGTTTAGCTGCGGCGGGCTTTGGCGAAAGCGACAGCACTGATGACTTTTGCTGTACGCTCATTCTCCCTCATCTGCGCGTTGACAGAAAACCAGCAGCCGAGGGTCACAGCACGCTGTGCTCCCGCGATTTCCGGAAAACCAATGAAGAACGACTTTGATCTATCGCGCGGGACGTATCATTCAACCATGTCGAGAACGGGCGTGACGGCACGTACACTATGGACCGAGAGAACTTTGTCTGGCGACTTTGCGCACGCCTGCAGAACTCTTCGGAAAACTTCCTTCTGCTGATCCAATGATCGTAATGAGCTGGAGTGGCATCGCCGCTCTCCCCGGTTCTTGCTCTCTCAGTTGAACTTGATGCTAGCCTGCACGAACACGCCGTAGCGCTTTGCCTTCCAATCGTCGGCCTGCGGGGAACCACGACCGCCCATTGCCTCTTCGAAATGAGCGGTGCCGTTATTCGCCACGGCCCAGTAGCGGGCGCCGACGCCGATGTTGAACAAATCCGTGACCTTGTAGTTCAACACCGCCTCGAGCTGGACGCCATGCCCATCGCCGTCTTCGGGAATTAGCTTGATCTTGGGGCGCATGTGGTGCTGATCTTTGCCGTCGAGCCGCGTGAAGAGGAACGCCACGTCACCAGAAAGGCTGAGTCGCGCGGTGAGTTGCGTCTGCCCGGCCAAGCCGAGTCGCAGCGAATGCCAATCGTTGTCCTGGCTGATGAGGTTGACGTAGGTCGGGACGGTTGGCACACAGG
>NZ_RZOS01000881.1:0-1162 GCF_004022605.1 Mesorhizobium sp. M4B.F.Ca.ET.089.01.1.1 | reverse complement strand
GGCGGGTCACACCTCACTGCTCGGCCGGAAGGCGGGCCTTGAACTGCCGATCGAGAGCCATGTCTTGCAGGCTTTTGTCACAGAGCCGATCAAGCCCCTGGTCCACCACATCGTGGCCCACGGGACCGAGCATTTCTACGTTAGCCAATCCGACAAGGGTGGGCTGGTGTTCGGCGGCGGGCTGGACGGCTACAATTCCTATGCCCAACGCGGCAATCTCGGCATGGTACGTGAAGTCGCGGAGGCAGCGGTCGCGCTGATGCCCTGCATTTCCCGCCTGCGCATTCTGCGCCACTGGGGCGGGGTGATGGACATGACGCCGGACGGCAGCCCTATCATCTGCCCTACGCCAATCGACGGGCTCTACCTAAACGGTGGCTGGTGCTATGGCGGCTTCAAGGCCACCCCGGCCTCAGGATGGTGCTTCGCGCATACCATCGCCACCGGAAAGGCGCATCCGCTGAGCGCCGGCTACAGCCTGGACCGTTTCCGCACCGGCCGCACGATCGACGAGGCCGGCATCGGGCCGTTCGCCTGGCTGCAATAACCGAGAGACCCAAGACCATGCTACGCATCGAATGTCCCTACTGCGGTCCGCGCGACCACGACGAGTTCCGCTACGGCGGTGACGCGTCGGTCATCCGTCCTGTCCACGACGACGCGGATTTCGAGGCTTGGTACCGATACGTCTTCGTGCGCGAGAACCCGGCCGGACCGCATCGCGAGTATTGGCAGCACGTGATAGGGTGCCGTCAATGGTTGGTGGTCGGGCGCGATACACGCAACCATGAGATCGCCTCAGTCCGCTCCGCGCGGGAGGCACGCGCATGAGGCGGCTTCACGAAGGCGGCCGGATCGACCGATCGCGACCGATGGAATTCATCTTTGATGGCAAGGCTTTAGCTGGGTACCGAGGCGATACGCTCGCTTCGGCGCTACTGGCGAACGGATTCGGCCTGGTCGGCCGCAGCTTCAAGTACCACCGGCCCCGCGGGATCTATTCTGCAGGGCCGGAGGAGCCGAATGCGCTCGTGACGGTGGGGGCGAGGGGGCGCCGCGAGCCGAACCTACCAGCTACCACGGTGGAACTGGCCGACGGGCTGGTTGCCGAGAGCCAGAACCGCTGGCCGTCGTTGAAGTTCGACATCCAAAGCGTGAACGG
>NZ_RZOS01000880.1:0-1162 GCF_004022605.1 Mesorhizobium sp. M4B.F.Ca.ET.089.01.1.1 | reverse complement strand
TTCACGGCCATCAGCAGCTGTCGCTTTTCAACGCCCACTACGACGAGCGTTGCTTCCTGCCGATCCATGTCTATGACGCCGCCACCGGCCGCCCGGTCGCCATGATCCTGCGCGCCGGCAAGACCCCGACGGGCGAGGAGATCCGCGGCTATCTGCGCCGCCTCGTGCGCCGCATCCGCGCCCGCTGGCCGACCACCCGTATCCTGATCCGCGGCGATGGCCACTATGGCCGGGCGCAAGTCCTGGCCTGGTGCGAGAACAACGGCATCGACTACCTCTTCGGCCTACCCGGCAACAAGGTTCTGCAGCGGCTCGTCGACGAGAGCGCCGACGACAACCACACCCCTCGTGCGCTCGAGCGCAAGGCTGTGCTGCGCGGCTATGCCGAGACCCACTACAACGCGAAACACTGGAAGGCCGAACACCGCACCTGCGCTCGCATGGGTCCGCCGAGCACATCTATGACGTGATCTACTGTGCCCGCGGCCAACCGAAAACCTGATCAAGATGCACAAGAGCCAGCTCGCCAACCAGGTCCGTGGTGTCGATACCGGATCAATACTCCCCATAAGTTGGAGTGGCCCCTCGGGCCGGACAGAGTCAGGCCGCTGATCTGACCGTTGCCGGGGTGTTTTGATCCTCGAATTGCATTGGACTGAGACAGCCGAGTGCTGAGTGAAGCCGTCGGCCGGTTGTAGACCTCCTCAAGGTCTCGAAGGCCATCGGATAGACGGCCTCGGCTTTGAGCGGTCATCGAACACATTCCGCATTTCGTCTTCATGATTGCCGCGCCGGCCCATGGAACCGACCAGGCCGTAGGCGGCATGGTGATCGCGATAGGCTGCGGTGAAAAAGACGCCGCGCCGCCACCTGTCCGCCGCTCAGCGGCAAGCAAACCCAGATACGTCATGAATAAGAGGGGCTACTGGTTTGACAGCGGTCACAATTGGCAGTGCTGACCGGAGATGATCAGTATCCGTACGATTAAGGCCGCATGGTGATGGCTACGTCGCGCCGCTAATGTCCGCTTAAATTTAATGGACAATAGCGTCATGAAATATCTGGCCATGGAGACGCCGACGACGGCGGAAGTTGACAAGACCGCAGCTCTGCCGTTGCCGGCGGATGGGGATCGCAAGCGCGGTCGAAAACGAGTTCGCCG
>NZ_RZOS01000087.1:0-17263 GCF_004022605.1 Mesorhizobium sp. M4B.F.Ca.ET.089.01.1.1 | reverse complement strand
GCCCGGCCATGCGCCGCGAGCTTCGCCACATCGCAGCGGTGCGAGGCCGTCGAGGTCACGAAGGTGATGAGCGCCAGCCCGACATCCTCTTGCCAGCGGGCAACGAAATCCTCGTCGCGCACCCAGCTTTCGCCAGGCCTGAGCGGCACGGTGTCGAGCGTGAAATTGAAACGTTGGGCCAAGCCTGCCAGCAGGAAATGCAGGCTCGGAAAACAATCGGCGGCAACCAGCAGGCGCTTTCCCGCCAGACGCTCGGAGGGCAGGGCGCCGATCAGGCTGTGGAGCGCGGCGGTGACATTCTCAGCGGTGGTGAGCGTGCCATGTGGTGCTTCGATCAGCCTGATCCAGGCATCGATGAAGCGCTGCCGCGCGGCGAGCGCCGCCGGCCACTGGCCATCGTCTTGCGCCGACCAGATGCCGGAGAAGTCCGCCAGCGCGGCAGCCATCCGCTCGGCTTTGCCGGGGAAAGTGCCGATCGAGTGGTAGAGAAAATAGCCGGACATCTTCTGTCTCGCTCCCTTGTGATCATGTGATCACAAAACGGAGCGAGGATCAATCCTTTAAGGCTAAAGAAAAACGGCGAGGTGCCAATAAGCAGCCGATTGCTTTGGTCCAGCGCGGCCGCGACAGGACCTTCTCGGTCTTTGGGTCAGCCCAAGCTGAGGAAGATCAGGAAGCTTTGCCGAAACCGGTGAAGTCGACCGTCTTGGGCTCTGGCACATCGGGGCAGATGGCGCGCAGCGTCATCTGGGTCGCCGTGATGTCGGCCACCACCTCGTCGCGGGCGCGAGCAAAGTCCTTGTCCTTCAGCGCGGCGATGATCGCGATATGCCGGCCGGACGGTTCCATGGTTCCGGCGCGCATCAGCGGCGCCACGTGGTTGGACAACAGCCGCATATAGGGGCCGAAGCGCAGCCACAGCGTTTCGATTAGCTGGAACAGCACGTCCGAGCCTGAGGCGCGGTAAATGATGAAATGGAACTGCTGGTTCTTGGCGATCAGCTCATAGATGCTGCCGTCGCGGCCGATCGCCTGCTGGTCGTCGGTGATGCGCTGCAGGCTGGCGATCTCGACCGCCGTCAGGCGCGGCGCGCCGAGCTCGGCCGCCAGCCCTTCGACCGCCAGGCGGGCACGGCAGAGGTCGTCGAGCCGCGCCCGCGTGACGACCGGCACGCAGGCCGAGCCGTTCTGCGAGATCTCCAGCGCGTTCTCCGCCGCCAGCCGCCGCAAGGCCTCGCGCACCGGCATGTTTGAGGTGCCGAAGGCCTCGGCCAGCGCGGCGATGGTCAGCACCTGTCCCGGATCGAAGCTGCCGACCATCAAGGCATGGCGGAGCTGTTGGTAGACGCCATCCTGGACGGTGATGCGTCCCGATACGGGTTCGAAGCCCAGAGCCACGGTTTTGCTTTCCTCAGATGCCGGCAGAAGCTATGTGCGATGCCGAGTGCGCCCGCCGAAGCAAGCGTGATCATCTGATCACAGTTTGTGTTTAGAGCCAAGCGGCGGTTCGAATAGTCAAGGCGATGATCTCTGATCGAATCGGGCCTATGCCTTCAAACGACAGCGCTGCCCCTCATCCGCCTGCCGGCACCTTCTCCCCGTATAATGACGGGAAGAAGGGAGCGGTCGCAAGCGAGGCGCCCATCCCGCAACGTTGGTCAGTGGCGAAACCGCCGGCGACAGCACCCCTCTCCCCGTCACTATACGGGGAGAGGATGCCGGCAGGCAGGTGAGGGGCGGCGCTGACGCTTTGGTTTTCAGCGCGAGTTTTCGGCGCGCCTGTCGACTTGGCGCAATTCACTCCGGTATGACCGCCGTCGCCTGGATCTCCACCTTGGCGCGGTCCTCGACCAGCGCCATCACCTGCATGGCGGCCATGGCCGGGAAGTGTCGGCCGATGACCGCGCGGTAGGCCTCGCCGATCCCCTTGAGGTTGGCGAGATACTCGGCCTTGTCGGTGAAATACCAGGTCATCGAAGTGATGTGATGCGGCTCGCCGCCCGCTTCCGCCAGCACCGCGACGATGTTGGCCAGCGTCTGGCGCACCTGGCCGGCGAAATCGTCGGTCTCGAAACGGCACTCGGCGTTCCAGCCGACCTGGCCGCCGACGAACACCAGCCGGCCGCGCGCGGCGACGCCGTTGGCGTATCCGATGGGCTTTGCCCAGCCTTCCGGCTGCAGGATGGTGTGCATGACTAGACTCCCCCTAATTCAAATGCGGTTTGCAAGGCATGGACCGATTCACGCCGCTCCCATCACTTGCCGCGCGATCACCACCTTCTGCACGTCGGATGCGCCTTCATAGATGCGCAGCGCACGGATCTCGCGATAGAGGCTTTCGACGATGTGATCCTTGCGCACCCCGTCGCCGCCATGCAGTTGCACGGCCGTGTCGATCACCTCCTGCGCGCGGTCGGTGGCGAACAGCTTCGCCATCGCCGCCTCGCGGGTGACGCGGGGGGCGCCCATGTCCTTGGTCCAGGCGGCGCGGTAGACGAGAAGCGCCGCGGCGTCGACGTCCAGCGCCATGTCGGCGATGTGGCCCTGCACCATCTGCAGGTCCGCCATCGGCGCGCCGAACAGTTCGCGCTTAGCGGCGCGACTAACGCTCTCGTCCAGGGCACGACGGGCAAAACCGAGTGCCGCGGCACCCACGGTCGAGCGGAACACGTCGAGCACCGACATGGCGATGCGAAAGCCGTCACCGGGCTTGCCGATCAGCGCGGAAGCGGGGACGCGGGCGTTGTCGAATGCCAGTCGCGCCAGCGGGTGTGGGGCGATCGTCTCCAGCCGCTCGGCGATGCTCAGGCCTTCGGTCTCGGCCGGTACGATGAAGGCGGAAATCCCCTTGGCGCCCGGCGCCTCGCCGGTGCGGGCGAAGACGATGTAGAGATCGGCGATGCCGCCATTGGAAATCCAGGTCTTCTCGCCGGTCAGCAGATAATCGTCGCCGTCGCGCGTGGCCGTCATTTCCATGTTGGCGACGTCCGATCCGGAGCGCGGCTCCGACAGCGCGAAGGCCGAGATCGCCTTGCCGGCCCGCGTCTGGTCAAGCCAATGCTGTTGTTCCGGCGTGCCGAACAGGCTGAGCGCGCCGGTGCCGAGCCCCTGCATGGCGAAGGCGAAATCGGCCAGCCCGTCATGGCGGGCCAGTGTCTCGCGCGTGATGCAGAGCGTGCGCACGTCGAGCGGTCCGGGATTGTCCGTGTCGAGCGCCGTCGGCTTCAGCCAACCGTCACGGCCGAGCTTAGCCACCAGCTCCCGGCAGGCGGCGTCGACATCGTGATGGTCGACCGGCAGGTTCTTCGCGCACCAGGCGTCGAGCTGGTCGGCGAGCTGGCGATGGCGCTCCTCGAAGAAGGGCCAGTTGAGGAAGGAACGGTCAGGCATAGCGAAAGCCTCCTGCGTCGCGTTCCTTCACACCCCCCTCTGTCCTGCCGGACATCTCCCCCGCAAGGGGGGAGATCAGCTGAAAGCTATGCTTTCGCCAATCGCCAGCATTGCAGGATGGGCGGCGGCGTGGAGGCAGCCGATCTCCCCCCTTGCGGGGGAGATGGCCGGCAGGCCAGAGGGGGGTGCCTGGGCGAAAACCATTCATCGCTAATTCCCCTCGAACACCGGCTTTTCCTTCGCCACGAACGCCTTGTACGCCCGCTCGAAATCGCCGGTCTGCATGCAGATCGCCTGCGCCTGCGCTTCCGCCTCGATCGCCTGGTCGATGCCCATCGACCATTCCTGGTTGAGCTGCGTCTTGGTGATGCCATGCGCGAAGGTCGGGCCGGAGACGATGCGTGCCGCCATGTCGAGCGCGTCGGCCTCGAGCGCGGTCGGCTCCACCAGCCGGTTGTAAAAACCCCAGCGCTCGCCTTCGGCCGCGCTCATGGTACGGCCGGTGTAGAGCAGCTCCGCGGCGCGGCCCTGGCCGATGATGCGCGGCAGGATCGCGCAGGCGCCCATGTCGCAGCCGGCAAGACCGACGCGGGTGAACAGGAAGGCGGTTTTGGCTTCCGGCGTGGCGATGCGGATGTCGGAGGCCATGGCGATGATGGCGCCGGCGCCGACCGCCACGCCGTCGACAGCGGAAATGATCGGCTTGCCGCAGTTGAGCATCGCCTTGACAAAGTCGCCGGTCATGCGGGTGAAGGCGAGCAGCGCCTTCATGTCCATCTTGACCAGTGGCCCGATGATGTCGTGGACATCGCCGCCCGAGCAGAAATTGCCGCCATTGGGCAGGAACACCACGGCGTCGACATCGTCGGCATAGACGAGATCGCGAAACGTGTCGCGCAGTTCGGCATAGCTGTCGAAGGTCAGCGGGTTCTTGCGCTCGGGGCGGTCGAGCCGGACCCTGGCGACCTTGCCTTCGACCTCCCAGAGAAAATGCTTGGGCTTGAGATTGGCCATGGCGCTCATTCGCGTCCCTCCCAATTGCTGCGGAACGAAGTCAGCATGCCGGTCAGCCGGCGCGCCTCTTCCTCACTGACGTTGCCGAGCAGTTCGCCGACCCAATTCTCATGCGCGGCGGCGATCTCCGCGAATGCCTTCGAGCCGTCCTCGGTCAGCCGCACCATCGAGGTGCGGCGGTCGCCGTTGCGGCGCGCCCGCGTCACCAGCCCTTCCGACACCAGCCGGTCGACGATGCCGGTGACATTGCCGTTCGACACCAGCAGGAAGCGCGACAGGTCGCTCATCAGCATGCCTTCGGGCGACCGGTAGAGCGCCGCCATCACGTCGAAGCGCGGCAGCGTGGTGTTGAATTCCGTCTTCAGCCGTTCGCGCAGTTCGGCCTCGATCGTGCGCGAGGCGCGCAGCAGCCTGATCCACAGGCGCAGCCTGTCCTTGCCGGGACCGGAATGCGTGGGCAGCGGACCGGCTACCATGTCTCGCCTCCCGAAACCGAGATCGCCTGTCCGGTGATCGAGCGGGCGGCGTCGCCGCACAGCCACAACACCGCTTCGGCGACCTCCTCAGGCTGGATGAAGCGCCCTTGCGGGTTCGTCGCCGCAAGGCTTGCGCGTGCTTCATCGGCAGCCCGGCCGGTCTTGTCGACGATGCGCTGGATGGACTGCTCCAGCATCTCCGTGTCGACGAAGCCCGGGCAGACTGCATTGACGGTGACGCCGGACTTGGCGGTTTCGGCCGCGAGCGCCCGCATCAGGCCGACGACGCCGTGCTTGGCCGCGACGTAAGGGGCCACATAGGCGTAGCCCTTCAGCCCGGCCGTCGAAGCGACGAAGACGATGCGTCCCGACTTGCGCGCCAGCATGCCGGCCAGCGCCGGCTTCACCGTCAGGAAGGCGCCGGTCAGGTTGACGTCGAGCGTGCGCTGCCAGTCAGCGAGCGAGGTCTTGTGCGCCGGCGCGCTGCCGGCCATGCCGGCATTGGCGACGAGGATGTCAAACGGTCCGCGTGCGGCTTCCGCTTTCGTATAGAGGGCGGCCATTTCTGTCTCGTCCGTCACATCGGCGGCGATGCCAAAGATGCGCCCGCTCTCGCGCGTAACGTCAGCCAGCGCTGCCTCGCGCCGTCCGCAGATGGTGACGTTGGCGCCCGCTTCCGCCAGCGCCAGTGCGATGGCTCTGCCGACGCCTGAGCCGCCGCCAGTGACCAGCGCGTGCCTGCCGGCGATCGCTTGAGCCGCGCTCATACTTTCAGCCCCGCGGCCGCTTCTCGCTCGGCCAGCCGGTAGAGCTGGTCGCGGCCCGGCAAATAGGGATCTGGCCATTTGACGCCGCGGTCGCCGAGCGCCACCGCAGCATGCAGCGTCCAGTAGGGATCGGTGAGATGCGGCCTGGCCAGCGCCACCAGATCGGCGCGGCCCGCCATCAGGATCGAGTTGGCATGGTCCGGCTCATAGATGTTGCCGACCGCCATCGTCGCCATGCCGACCTCGTTGCGGATGCGGTCGGAGAACGGCGTTTGGAACATGCGGCCGTAGACGGGTTTTGCCGCGATCGAGGTCTGCCCGGCCGACACGTCGCAAAGGTCGACGCCGGCCTCATGCAGCAGTTTTGCGATCTCGACCGCGTCGGATGGGGTCACACCCTCGATGCCGACCCAGTCATTGGCTGAGATGCGCATCGAGATCGGCTTTTCCGCCGGCCACGCCGCGCGCACCGCGCGGAAGACTTCCAGCGGATAGCGCATGCGGTTCTCCAGCGAACCGCCATAGTTGTCGGTGCGCCGGTTGGTCAGCGGCGTGATGAAGGAGGAGAGCAGGTAGCCATGCGCCGCATGGATTTCGAGCATGTCGAAGCCGCAGCGGGCTGCCATCTCGGCAGAGGCGACGAACTCACCGCGCACCCTGTCCATGTCGGCGCGATCCATCGCCTTCGGCACCTGGTTCTCGGGTGACCACGCCACGGCCGATGGCGCCATCACCGGCCAGTTGCCTGAGGGCAGCGGCACGTCCGTTCCCTGCCAGCCGACGCGGGTCGAGCCCTTGGCGCCGGAATGGCCGATCTGGGCACAGATTTTTGCCTCGGTCTCGCTGTGGACGAAGTCGACCAGCCGCTTCCAGGCCACCTCATGTTCGGGCGCGTAAAAGCCTGGGCAGCCGGGCGTGATGCGCCCTTCGGGGCTGACGCAGGTCATCTCGATGTAAAGCAGCCCGGCGCCACCCTTGGCGCGCTCCGCATAGTGCGAAAAATGCCAGTCGGTCGGGCAGCCGTCGACGGCCTTGTACTGCGCCATCGGCGACACGACGATGCGGTTGTTGAGCGCCATGTCGCGCAGCTTGAATGGCGCGAACATCGGCGCCCGGCGCTGCCTGTTGCCGCCGGCGCCCGCCTGGCGCTGGAACCATTCTTCGGCGGCACCCAGCCACTCGGCGTCGCGCAACCTGAGATTCTCGTGGCTTATGCGTTGCGAGCGGGTGAGCAGCGAATAGTTGAACTGCACCGGATCGAGGCCGAGATAGCGCTCGACCTCCTCGAACCATTCCAGCGAGTTGCGCGCCGCCGACTGCAGTTTCAGCACCTCGGTGCGCCGCGCGTCTTCGTACTTGCGGAATGCCGCCTCGAGGTCGGGCTCGGACTCGACATAGTCGGCCAGCGCTACGGCGCTTTCCAGCGCGAGCTTGGTGCCGGAGCCGATCGAGAAATGCGCCGATGCCGCCGCATCGCCCATCAGCGCCAGGTTCTTGTAGGACCAGCGCTCGCACAGCACGCGTGGGAAGTTGATCCAGGCCGAGCCTCTGATGTGGTTGGCGTTGGTCATCAGCGCATGGCCGCCGAGATGCTTGGCGAAGATGCGTTCGCAGACCGCGATCGATTCCTGCTGCGACATCGCGCCGAAGCCGAAGCGATCCCAAGTCTGCTCGCTGCATTCGACGATGAAGGTCGCGGTCTCGCTGTCGAACTGGTAGGCGTGTGCCCACACCCAGCCATGCTCCGTCTTCTCGAAGATGAAGGTGAAGGCGTCGTCGAACTTCTGCTTCGTGCCCAGCCACACGAATTTGCATTTGCGGGTGTCGATATCGGGCTTGAAGATTTCGGCGAAGGCGCCGCGCGCTTTCGAGTTCAGCCCGTCCGCCGCCACCACCAGATCGTGCGATTCCATGAACGGCCTGGGGTCGGCGATATCGGTTTCGAACTGCAGCTTGATGCCGAGCTCGTGTGCCCGCCGCTGCAAGAGGATCAGGAGGCGCTTGCGGCCGATGCCGCAGAAGCCGTGGCCGGAGGAGACGGTGCGCACGCCGTCATGGATGACGGCGATATCGTCCCAATAGGCGAAATGCTTCTTGATCCAGACCGCGCTGACCGGATCGTTGCGGCTGAGGTTATCGAGCGTCTCGGCCGACAGCACCACGCCCCAGCCGAAGGTGTCGTCGGCGCGGTTGCGCTCGAACACCGTCACCTCATGGGCGGCGTCGCGCAGCTTCATCGAGATGGCAAAGTAGAGCCCGGCCGGGCCGCCGCCGAGAACCGCAACCTTCATGCCTGCGATCTCCTCTTCGCTTCCGGGGCCGCTACGGCGGTCCCGGTTCCCAGTATCGCGCCGACGCGAAATTATTTCAAGCTTGAAGTTTCATGATTGAATAATTGCCTGCGCGCCCTGCGGATCGGTCACTTGGCCGGATCCTTCGGGCTCCACAGCACCGTCTCGGCGCCTTTCTCGTAGGCCATGCCGTCGGGATAGCTGATCGCTTCGAGCTGCAGCCCCCAGGGCGCCTGGAAATAGAGGATGGTCTGGCCGGCGGCCGGCCCTTCCTTGACCGGCAGCGGCCCCATGCGCGTCTTGACGCCCTTGCCGTCGAGATAGGCCTTCGCGGCGGCGACGTCGTCGACATAGAGGGCGATGTGGAAGCCGCCGATGTCGCTGTTCTTAGGCGTCAGGTCCTTCTGGTCGGGCGCGGTGTATTTGAACAGCTCGATGTTCGATCCGTAGCCGCAGCGGATCTGCGTGATCTCCTCGATCACCGCCTTCGGGTCGACGCCGAGCAGATCCTGCATGAACGTGCCCTTGTCGTCGGCGAACGGGCCGAACGCCATCGCCTTCTTGCAGCCGACGACATTGGTGAAGAAATCGACGGCCTGCTTCATGTCGGGCACGGTGATGCCTGTGTGGTCGTGCCCGCGCATGCCGGGGATAGAATCCGCCGCGGCCGCTCCCATTGAGCCGAGCAGGATTGCGGCAAGCAGCGCGCCGCGGGTTGCATAGTTCATGTCACCCTCCATTCGCGGGCTGGCCTGAAGACGCACATCCGAGGCCCGCTGTTCGGCGTGCGGAAAGGTCTATGCCGAAGCCTTTTCGGGCGGTCGCAGCCAGTCCGGATCGATCTCGGGCAGCGGGATGGCGGCGAGCAGATCGCGCGTGTAGGCCTGCTTCGGATTTTCGAACAGCGCATCGGTGGCGCTGGCCTCGACGATCCTGCCCTCGCGCATGACGATGACCTGCTGGCAGAGCCGCCTTATCACCGACAGATCGTGGCTGATGAAGGCTACCGTCAGCCCCATTTCGGCCGCCAGTTTTTCCAGCAGGGTCAGGATCTGCGCCTGCGTCGACACGTCGAGGCCGGAGACGATCTCGTCGGCCAGCACGAATTTCGGCGACAGCGCCAGCGCTCGCGCGATGCCGACGCGCTGGCGCTGGCCGCCCGAGAGCTGGTGGCGGTAACGGCTGGCGAAATTCTGCGGCAGGCCGACCCGCTGCAGCGCTTCCGCCACGCGTTCCTTCAGCCTGTCGCCGAGGCCGTTCTGCCTCAGCGGCGCGGCGATGATGTTGAAGATCGTATGGCGCGGGTTGAGCGACGACATCGGGTCCTGGAAGATCATCTGCAAGTCGCGACGCAGCGGCCTCAGTTCGGCTTCCGACAGATTGCTGATGTCGCGGCCTTCGAAGCTGATCGAGCCGGCGCTCGGCTCCAGCAGCCGCACCAGGGTACGGCCGAGCGTCGACTTGCCCGACCCGGACTCGCCGACAATGCCAGTCACCGATCCCTTCGGCAGGTCGAAATCCAGCCCTTTCAGGATTTCGGCCAGTGGCGCGCGGCCGATCAGCGGCTTGCGCGTCATGTCGGGCAGCGCCACCTTCAACCCGCGCACGGAAAACAGCGGCTCAGCCATGGCCTGGCCTCCAGGACTGGTCGGCGGCAGCGATCTCCGCTGCCAGCCCGGCGAGCACCGTTTCGTCCACCGGCTTCAGCGATGCGTAGGGGTCCGTGTAGCGCGGCGTCGCCGCGATCAGCGCCCGTGTGTACGGATGCCGGGGTGCTGCGAAGAGCTCGGCGGTGTCGGCTTCCTCGACCACCTTGCCGGCATAGAGCACCGACACTTTCTGGCTGATCTTGGCGACGACGCCGAGGTCGTGGGTGACGAACAGGATCGCCGTGCCGTGGTCGCGCTGCAGCTGCGCGATCAGCCGCAGGATCTGCTTCTGCACCGTCACGTCGAGCGCCGTCGTCGGCTCGTCGGCGACAATCAGCCTCGGCTCGGCGGCGAAGGCTGCCGCGATAAGCACGCGCTGGCGCATGCCGCCGGACAGTTCGTGCGGATAGCTTTTCAGCACGCGCTCGGGGTCGCGTATCTGCACCTCGTCGAGCAACTGGCGGATGCGGCTGTCGGCTCGCTCGCCGCTCCAGCCGAGGATGCGGACCAGCCTGTCGGTCATCTGCGGGCCGATGCGGCGCGACGGGTTGAGCGCGGTCAGCGGATCCTGCGGGATCAGCGCCGTGCGGGCGCCGATCAAATTGCGCCGCGCCTTGGGCTGCAGGGCGCCGAGATCCTCGCCTTCCAGCAGCATGTCGCCTTCGACGACGCGCACGCTGGTCGGCAGCACGCCGAGCACCGCCTTGCCGATCATCGTCTTGCCGGCGCCGCTTTCGCCGACCAGCGCGCGCATCTCGCCCGGCTGGACGGACAGCGACACCGAGCGCAGCACGCGCTGGCCGTTGGGCAGCACGGCGCTGAGCGAGCGGATGTCGAGACAGGCCGCGCTCATCGCAGCACCGGATCGAAACGCGCCTTCAGCGCTTCGCCGAACTGGCTGAAGGACAGCACGGTGAGGATCAGCGTGATCAGCGGAAACACCAGCACCCACCAGGCCTGGTGGATCGACAGCCGGCCTTCGGCGATGATGCCGCCCCAGGTCGGATCGTCGGTCGAGATCGACAGGTTGACGAAGGACAGGATCGCCTCGACGATGACGGCGATGCCCATCTCCAGCGACAGCAGCGCGACGATCGACGGCAGCACGTTGGGCAACACCTCGCGCAGCATGATGCCGATACGGCCATAGCCGGCGATGCGCGCGCTTTCGACATAGTCCATGCGCGCCTGGCCCATCGCCTCGGCGCGGATGACCCGGCAGAAGCGCGTCCAGTCGATGACGGCGATGGCGATGATGACGGAGCTGAGGCCGGTGCCCAGCACCGCCACCAGAAGGATGGCGAACAGCACCGGCGGGAAGGCCATCCAGATGTCGACGATGCGCGAGATGATGCGATCGGCCCAGCCGCCAAAATAGCCGGCAATCAGCCCCAGTGCCGAGCCGACCAGGCAAGCGGCCGCAGCGGCGGCGAAGGCGACTATGAAGGCGATGCGGCCGCCGAAGATCAATCGTGAGAGCAGATCGCGGCCGAGGCTGTCGGTGCCCAGCCAATAGCCGGGCTCGGCGCCGTCCAGCCAGAAGGGCGGCAGGCGCTCCAGCATCAGGTCCTGCGCCAACGGGTCCTGCGGCGCGATCAGCGGCGCAAGGACTGCCGCCAGCAGCGCGAGCAGCAGCCAGCCGCCGGCCAGCCATAGCCTCGGGCTCGAGCCGCTTCGGGAGATGCGGGCGTCATCCATGGCGCAGCCTCGGATTAAGCAGCGCGTACATCATGTCGACGGCGAGGTTGATCAGCACGAAGAGCAGCGCGAAGACCAGCACGATGCCCTGGATCAGCGGCAGGTCGCGGTTGATGACGGCGTCGATCGCCATGTTGCCGAGGCCCTCGTAGGAGAACAGCCGCTCGACGATGACGGTGCCGCCGATGAGGAAGGTGAACTGCACGCCGACCAGCGTCAGCGTCGGCAGCGCAGCGTTTTTCAGCGCTTCGCGCAGGATGACCTGCGTCTCCGAAAAGCCCTTCACGCGCGCCAGCACGACATAGTCGAGGTCGAGCACCTCCTTCAGCGACTGTTTCAGCAATTGCGCGATGATCGCGGCCAGCGGCAGCGCCAGCGCCACGGCCGGCATCAGCATGTGCTTGAGCAGGTCCCAGGTGAGATCGAAGCGAAGCCAAAGCAAGCTCTCGATGAGATAGAACTGGGTGACGAAGGGCAGGTCGAGTTGCGGCGACACCCGGCCGGAAATGTCGAAGACCGGGACAAGGACGCCGAACAGCAGGATCAGCACCAGCCCCCACAGGAAATCGGGGATGGAGAGCGCGGTGCCGCTGGCGATGTCGATGCCGGCCTCGAACGCCGTGCCGCGCTCGCGCGCCCCAAGGATCGCCGCCGTGCCGCCGATGGCCACCGCCATCAGAAGCGCCACGGTCGCAAGCTCCAGCGTCGCCGGCAGCCGGTCGAAGACCAGCCCCAGCACATCCTGCCGCAGCGATATCGAGGTGCCGAAATCGCCGCGCAGGACGCCGCCGAGCCAGATGAAGAACTGCTGCACGATGGTCTTGTCGAGCCCGTAGAGCGCCAGCAGCCGCGCGATATCGTCATCGCTGGCGCCGGGCGGCAGCATCATCGCGATCGGGTCACCGGGCGCCACCCGGATGACGACGAAGACGACCACAGCCACGCCGAACAGCGTGACCAGCATCGTCAGCAGACGAACGAGGAATCTTTGCAGCAGCATCAGCCTGTATGCCCGGATGAAAAAATGCGCGCCGTCTTCGCGACGGCGCGCGGCAATCCAAGGCCGATGATCAGGCCGGGGTCATCAGCGCCGGCAGCAAGGCACCCGACACGTGCTGCACCACATTGACGCCCCTGGCGTGCACGATCGGCTGCGCATACTGGATCAGCGGCAGCACATAGGCCTGCTCGGCGATGTATTTGTCGACCGCCTTCCAGCCGGCGATGCGCTTGGCCTCGTCCTTCTCGCCCCACAGCGGGTTGATCATGTCGATCAGGTCCTTGCTGTCCCAGACCGAATGCGGGCTCGGGCCGTACATGGCAAAGCCGGTCGACGTCGTCGGATCGCCGATCGCGTTGCCCCAGTTGTAGAAGGCCGCCGGCGCCAGCTTGTCGGCGGCGCGCAGCTCATAGTGCTTGGCGATCTCGTAGACCTCGATCGTCGCCTCGATGCCGACCTTGCGCCACATGCCGACGATGGCCTGGATCATCTCATAATCCTTGGGCTTGAAGCCCTTGGTCGTCTGGATCGTGAACTTGACCGGCTTCTCCGGCGAAAAGCCGGAAGCGGCGAGCAGTTCTTTCGCCTTTTCCGGATTGTGCTCGACCTTGATCGAAGCATCGAAGGCCGTGTATTCCGGCGTCTCCAGCGTGGCGATCGGCTGGCCGTAGCCGCGCAGCAGCCGCTTGACAAGCAGCTCCTTGTCCACCGCCATCACCGCAGCCTGGCGGACGTTCTTGTCCAGCATCGCCTCGATGTCGTTGAAGAAGATCATGCCGATGTCGGAGACGTTCTTGATCGAGCCGGCGAGCCCGTCCTTGGTGATCAGCCGGTCATATTCCTCATAGGGGATCTCCAGCGTCACCTGAGAGGAGCCGGACTCTATCTCGGCGACGCGGCTCGCCGCGTCGGTGACGAACTTGATCGTCACGTTCTCGAAGGCCGGCTTGGCGCCCCAGTAGTTCGGATTGGCCTTGAGCCGCAGGAAGGCGTTGCGCTCGAACTTGTCGACCATGTACGGGCCGGTGCCGATAGGCGCCTTCTCGAAGCCTTCGGCGCCGACCTTCTCGTAATAGGCCTTCGGCATGATGTAGCCGGTCAGGAACGACATCCATTTGAAATAGACCGGGTCGAACTGCACGACATCGCCGGTGATCTTGTTGCCGTCGATCTTGAAATTGTTGACGTTCTTCCAGACGAACTGGATCGGGTTGCCGGTCTTCTCGTCGCCGGCCCGCTGCAGCGACCAGACTACGTCCTCAGGCGTGAACGGCGAGCCATCATGCCACTTCACGCCCTCGCGCACAGTCATCGTCACCTTGGTGCGGTCCTCGTTCCAGCCCCATTCGGTGAGCAGGCCGGGCGTGAAGGAAAGGTCGGGCTTCTGCGGGATGAACTGGTCGAACACCGACTGGTAGAGACCCTGGATCGTCGGGTTGACGGCGGAGGGCCCGGTCGTCGGGTCCCAGGACGGCAAATTGACGTTGTAGGCGATGGTCAGTTCTCCCGCCGCCTTGGCTGCCTTCGGCAGGCCGAGCGCGGTCGCGCCGATCGCCGCCGCGCCGTATCCGAGCAAGTCACGTCTGTTGATGGTCATGGTCGTTCCCCTGTGGTTGTGTTTCTTCGCGCGGCATTCTCATTCGATCGTTGGGTTCAGGCTCCTTGGGCAACCGCGCCTTGCCCCCTGCATCCCGGAAAGATCGTCGCTCCTACCTCCCGCCTAGCTGTTCAGCGAGCATGAAGCCCGAGGCGGCACCGGTGCCGGCGCCGGGCCATGTCGCGGCGCCGGTGAGGTAGAGGTTTGAGACCGGCGTGTTCCAGCCGGCGTAGCCACGGGCCGGGCGGAAGAGAAAATTCTGCGCCAGATGATGGCTGCCGCAGACCTGGTCGCCGCCGACGAGGTTCGGATTCTCGCGCTCGAGATCGAGCGGCGAGAAGACGGCGCGGCCGAGGATCTTTTGGCGCAGGCCCGGCGCGTAACTCTCGATGATCTCGAGCACGCGCTCGGCATAGGTGTCCTTGATCGCGTCCCACGGACCGGACTCGATCCTGCCGGCCGCGTCGCCGAGGATTCCGGCCGGCAGCATGCGCACCTGCACCCACAGCACATGCTTGCCTGCGGGCGCGCGGGACGGATCGACGGCCGTCGGCTGACCGACAACCAGCACCGGCTGGTCCGGCAGCATGCCCGCTGTCGCCTGCTGGTAGGTGCGCGACATGGCTTCGAGCGAGGGCGAAAGATGCACATAGGCGAACTGGCGCAACTCGGCCCCAGCGCTCCAGTCGGGCAGGTCGTCCAGCGCCAGGTGGATCATCATCGTGCCTGGCGCGTAACGGAATTTCTTCATCGCCGCGTCGAAACCGGCATCGCCGGAACCGTCGGGCAGAAGCTTGCCCGGCA
This sequence comes from Mesorhizobium sp. M4B.F.Ca.ET.089.01.1.1, assembly GCF_004022605.1. Lineage (NCBI taxonomy): Bacteria > Pseudomonadati > Pseudomonadota > Alphaproteobacteria > Hyphomicrobiales > Phyllobacteriaceae > Mesorhizobium > Mesorhizobium sp. M4B.F.Ca.ET.089.01.1.1. The sequence goes on along the minus strand of NZ_RZOS01000087.1, from coordinate 2,577 downwards.
GCGCCTTCGGCGCGACGCCGGCAATCACTGCCTTGCTGGCAACGTGGAAATCCCCGGACGCGAGCCGCACGCCGGTCGCCCGGCCGCCCGCGACCGTGATCTCGGCGACCTCGGCGCCGGTTGCGATCTTGCCGCCAGCCGCCGTCACCATGCCGGCAAGCGCGCGGATCATGGTGTCGGCGCCGCCCCTGCCCAGCACCATGCCGAAACTCTGGTTGGCCATCGATTCCAGATAGGGGAACACGGCGCCGCCGGCGATGTCGGGCGCGAAGTCGAGATGCATGCCCCAGGCGGCGAGCGTCGCGCGCACATGCGGCGTCTCGAAATTTTCTTCCAGCCACGCGCGCGGCGAGGAGAGGAGCAGCCGGCCGGTGTCGAGCGCGCCGGCAACGCCCTTCTTGCGCCAGAGCTTCCAGGCCGTGCCGGCCAGCGCGCGGGCGCTCATCGGCGAGCCCAGCAGCCGGAACAGATGCTCGGCTTCGCCCGGAAAGGCGTCGACAAGACGCCGCCAAGTATCGGCGTCCGCTGCGGAGAAGGCGGCCAGCCGCGCGGCGGTCTTCTCCAGGTCGTCGCTGACGCCGAACCATTTGCCGTCCGGGAAGGCGCTGGCGAAACAGTCCGCCACCGGAGCGAATTCCAGCCCGTGGTTTTTCAATTCATTTGCATATTTCCGGTGGAAGGCCGAGCCGGCGAACAGGCTCAGATTCATCGCGCCAAAATCGTGGCGGAAGCCGGGTAAGGTGAATTCGCCGGTCTGCACCGCGCCGCCGATTGCTGCACTGCGTTCAAAAACGGCAGTTTTCCAGCCTTTGCGCGACAGATGCGCGGCGCATGCCAGACTGTTGTGGCCCGCCCCGACAAAGATGGCGTCGAACTCGCTCACGCCTCGCCCCAAAATGCTTTATGCTTAAAGATAATTGCAGATGCATATGTTTTCGTCTAGTAGGATATTAAGGGCCGCAACGAGCCTCGATCTTCATCGACAAAGAGGGAACTGAGACCATGGACACGCAAAAACTCCTCGGCGAGGTCGCCGGCCAGCTGCTTTCGGGCGCCATCCGCGTGGTCGACCTGTCGGCGCCGCTCGGGCCGAACACGCCGCTGATCAAGCTGCCGCCGGAGCTCGCCGTCGACACGCCGAAGGTCGAGATCCACGCCATCTCCAAATATGACAAGAACGGGCCGTGGTGGGCCTGGAACTGGCTGAAGCTCGGCGAGCATTCGGGCACGCATTTCGATGCGCCACAGCACTGGATCACCGGCAAGGACTATCCGGACGGCGCCACCGACACCATTCCGGCGCAGAATTTCGTCGGCCCGGTCAACGTCATCGACTGCTCGAAGGAATCAGCCGCCGACCACGATTTCCTGCTCACCGTCGACCACATCAAGGCCTGGGAAGCCAAGCATGGCGCCATCAATCCCGGCGAGTGGGTGGTGATGCGCACCGACTGGTACAAGCGCAACGGCTCGGAAGCCGAGTTCCTCAACGCCAACGAGACGGGCCCGCATACGCCGGGCCCGACGGCGGAAGCCATCCAGTTCCTGATCGGCAAGGACATCAAGGGCTGGGGCTCGGAGACCATCGGCACCGATGCCGGCAAGGCCGGCGGCATGGAGCCGCCGTTCCCGGCGCACACGCTGATGCACAAGGCCAACCGCTATGGTCTGGCCAGCCTATGCAACCTCGACCAGCTGCCGCCGAAAGGCGCGATCCTGATCGCCGCGCCGCTCAAGATCGAGCACGGCACCGGCAGCCCGATCCGCGCCCTGGCGCTGGTGCCGGGCAAATAGGGCGAGGTGGCGGTCTTCGGGAGAAGATCATGCTCGCAGGCAATGTCGTGATGATGAAGTCGAGGCGGCCGTCTTGGAGCGTCAGCGCTCTACGGCGCCCCCCTCTGTCCTGCCGGACATCTCCCCCACTTCGGGAGAGATTGGCAGTTTCGGCGCCCCGCTCAACCCTGCACCGTGGACAATTGGCGAAAGCCGCGATGCAAGCTGATCTCCCCCCTTGTGGGGGAGATGCCCGGCAGGGCAGAGGGGGGCGCGCAGGAACGCGGCTTTGCGCGATTGACCTTCAACTGCCAGCGCCCGGGAGCATCCAATGAACGCCCCCGATCACATCATCGTCGGCAGCGGCATCAACGCCCTGGTCTGCGCGGCGATGCTGGGCGGCAAGGGCGCGAAGGTGCTCGTGCTCGAGCGCAACGACCGCATCGGCGGCTGCATGCGCACCGAGGAGATCACCGCGCCCGGCTTCGTCCATGACGTGATGGCGACGACCTTTGTGCTGTTCATCACCTCGCCGGCCTTTGCAGCACTTGGCAAGGACCTGGCGCGGCATGGGCTGGAGTTTTGCCACACCGCGACCCCGACCGGCGTGCTGAGGCCCGACGGCAGCCATGCCGTGCTCAGCACCGACCGCGCCGCCAACATCGCTGCGCTCAACAAGGTCGCCTCGGGCGACGGCGACCGCCACGGCAACGATGTCGGTGGCATCGAGCGCAATGCCGGCCTGCTGTTCGGCCTGCTCGGCGGCGCCTTGTGGTCCTATCCGACGACCAAGCTGCTCACCGG
>NZ_RZOS01000879.1:0-1173 GCF_004022605.1 Mesorhizobium sp. M4B.F.Ca.ET.089.01.1.1 | reverse complement strand
GTCTGGCGCGGCATGACCCGGTTGCACGACATCGCCTTCGGCATCTCCATCGGATCAAGCCGACGATGTGGGTAATCGGAAGCTTCACCGGATGGGTACGGTCCACCTGCGACACAAAATCACGAAAAAGTCAGCGCCCGAGACCGTTGGTATTAGATGGTCACACAACTTTCGGTACGAAGGCAGCTGGAGGTGACGGCGAATTCCTAGTTCGTGTAGGTAACGAAACCGTCAGCATGCCGTCGGGCACATTTCGCTTCTCGGCTATTCGGGAAACCTGATCTTGCCGCTGTGCTCTGGGAGCCCCGATGAATCTGCCATCGGCGACCCGGTCGATGTGCTTCTCACTGAATGGGCGCAGCGATGTCCTCGCACACCTGTTCGCGATGGCCCCGGTCCAAACACAATGGTGAAGTCAGGGAGAGCCGCCCCTCAGACAGACCAGGATAGCATGAGGTTGGTGCCGAGGTCGGCGCAGGGATTCGGGCATGCCCTCGAATCCACGACGGGGACAATCAAATCGATCGTCAAACCGTCATGGCGAACAATCTGCCCCATCTCGCGCTGTGCCGCCATCGCTGAGAAAATCTTGCTCTCCTATCCTCCTATCCGGTGAACCCGGCCGCCGCCGCCGCTCCCATTGCCCCGTGAGAACGGCGAACAATATCAGCTCAATCTGCGAACTGCACTGATTACAAGACTCTCTGCGCGGAGTGGGGTTGATACTCGAGCCGCAGTTCTTGATTGGAAGTGTCTCCGCATCAGTCAATCCATCCATAGGTCGGCGGAACAAATGCTTGGCGACGCAGCCGTCCAATCACCCATAACGCTGGAGTAGCATTCTGGGAGATCAAAGTTCAGATATGCCTCTATTGCCGCGCTGTCGACCGGTGCAGTATGGCGTATGCACGAACGCAGACCGCGTCCTAGGGTCTTGCGCGGCAGTCGAAACACTCGACTGCAACCAGCCCCGAGCTAGACTCTGCAACTGAACGGCGGTCGGCCGGCTTGACGGACCTCCACGCGGAAGAGATTGCCGGACTCGGGAAATCGAAGAAGTTCATCAGACGATTGCCTGGTTCGCCGTGAGGTTATGAACAGTGCCCTCATGTTTTCGCCGCCAAGTGCCACACAGGTCGGCGCCATACTCGGCAGATCCACGCGATCTGTGAG
>NZ_RZOS01000878.1:0-1176 GCF_004022605.1 Mesorhizobium sp. M4B.F.Ca.ET.089.01.1.1 | reverse complement strand
GTGCCCAGCGCCGACTCATTTTGGCAGGCATGACGGATATCATCATCGACCTAGATACAAAAGAAGATTATCTCCATTATAACTCGGTGCCCCGGCAGACCGACCATTGGCGCGGGGCAGCGGTGACCGCTGGTGGTCCACACTCGCTTCTCCCGTCGATGCGAACGGAAAATTATCGTTTCAGAGCCTTCACCCCACAAGAGCCGACGACTGGCACCGACCGGTTGCGTCGGGCCTCACCACGTATTTCGTGCGAGGCTTTCGCCGAAGGACGCGTATGCTGTCTTGTGCACGTCAATCAGCCTGTTGGACAGTTCTGGCTCTTGGCCCGGCGGCCTTGCAGTGCAGGAGCGTTTGGCGAGTCCTGGCCCCAGCTCTTGACCTTGTCCTTGCCCTTGAAGCGCATCATCAGACGCCGCCTCATAGAGCGCGCGCCGCACGTCCGCGTCGCCGGCCTTCGAGATGCGGCCCTGAATGTCGATCGTTGAACCGGACTGCCAGCGCCGCGACGTCAGCCCGAAGTAAGCGGCGACGTCGCGCGAGCGGTGAAAGCGCGTGGGATCGTCGATCGCCGTCATGAAGGAGAGCGCCGTCACCCGACCACGTCGGGAATAGCCATGAAGCGCCGGCACGGCTCGCTGTGCGCGACGATCCTCACGACGAGATCATGCAGCCGGCAGTACTGTCGCCACAGCGCCGCGCGCGCCGTCAGCATGGCGTCCATCAGCTCGGCCGACAACGGATTGTCCGCCACCGCCTGGCGTACCGCGCGTTCGAAGGCGCCACGTCCGACCTTGCCTAAGGCGGATGCCGAACGACTTCAGCGAGTGGCGGATGGCGTTCTCCAGGTCGAGGAACTTCGGCCTTCAGATTGCGCCGGTGCGTCAGCAAAAGGCGCGTCCGGTAGCTCAATGGCTCGACGGACACGAACTCCGACGCCATGCTCGAACATCAAGTCGGCAAGTTGGCGCCCATCGAGCAGAATGACGCGTTGAGACAGGTGCTTCACGAATTCGTGGGCATGTGGGCTGAATGTCGAGGTGGTCACGAAAACACCCTTCGTCGCTCCTAGCCCTACCAGACTGCCGACGAATCCTTGAACATCAGGTCGCCCAATAGCGTTTGCGACAGCATAACGCTTCGCTTGAACATACCCCGATCGAGACCGAGCCGATC
>NZ_RZOS01000877.1:0-1184 GCF_004022605.1 Mesorhizobium sp. M4B.F.Ca.ET.089.01.1.1 | reverse complement strand
GCGACTGCGCCCGCCGCTGGTCGCTGTGCTCGCGCGTGACGAAGACGAACAGATGGTCGAGCGCCGATTCGATCAGCACGCCGAGCGGCACCAGAAGCTCGTTGCCGGAGGCGCGCAGGATGGCGAGGTGGAAGCGCGTGTCGGCGCGCGTGCGCTCCTGCAGGTTGGTGGCGGCCCCCATCTCGCGGCAGGCCTGGCTGATCTCCGCCATCTGCTCCTCGCTCCTGCGCATGGCGGCGAAGGCGCTGGCTTCCGGTTCGATGATGTGGCGGAACTCCTGCACCGTCTTCAGGAACAGCTCGCGATCCGGCGCCGTCGCATACCAGGCTAGCACATCGCGATCGAGCAGGTTCCAGCGCTCTTTCGGTTCGACCCAGCTGCCGATCTTGGGGCGCGACGCCAAAAGGCTCTTCGCCATCAGCATCTTGATCGCTTCGCGCACCGCCGAGCGGCTGACGTTGAAGGTCTCCGACCATTTGGCTTCGTTGGGCAGGATGGTGCCGGGCGGATAGTCGCCGCGCACGATCCTGAGGCCGATCTCGCTGGCCAGCGAGGCATGCACGCTGGACCCCGGGGTCCAGGCCATCTCTGGCCGTCGAGCGGTAACGGCAGGGCCGGCTATCGTCCCGGTACTGGCGGCGCGCTTTCTTGATCTGTCGTCCGGCATCGGCGTTCCGGCGTCGGCGCGCTGTCGTTGGGAAACTGTCCGGGATTGTCCGCACCCGCCGATGTCTTCGTCGAAAAACCAATGTCTCGTCGAAAGCAAGACGCATGGGCGCGTCAAAGCCGGAGCCTGCCGCCCCGACAATGCTGCCTGTCCTTGTCCCTGAGGGAAGTGACGGGGCGTCCTCGAAAGGATGCCCCGCTATCGCGGACTACTTCTGGATGCAGGTGTCGACCGTATCCTTGGTGCATTCGTCGAGGCCGGTGAAGACCGGATCGTCGACCTTCTTGCCTTCGATGAGGTCGATCATCACCGACGGCGCCTTGTAGCCCATTTCGAACGGCCGCTGGCCGACCAGCGCGGTCACCAGACCATCTCTGGCGATCGCCACCTCGTCGCCGATCGTGTCGGCGGCGCCGATGACGAAGGCGTTGCTGGCGATCTTGTCGGCCATCGGCTTGAACAGGTCGCGATAGGGCTGCGGCGCGCCGAACAGCGGCCAGCCGCCCATGATGCCGAA
>NZ_RZOS01000876.1:0-1199 GCF_004022605.1 Mesorhizobium sp. M4B.F.Ca.ET.089.01.1.1 | reverse complement strand
TATCTATTTCGCTCAGGCGTTCGTCGATTTTTGTCTTGAGGGTTCGCAACTCGCTTTCGAAGGCTTGAAATGCAGCTTCAGCTCCGATCCCCCTCACCACTTCGCCAAACTCCAGTTCGCCGCGTCGGGTATTGAGAACTTCTGACACCCTCTGGTACTGATTTTCGAGTTTGCCCAGCCGCCGTTTCGTTTGGTTGTATTGCTCGGCCGCCTTGCCGGCATCGGCTTGAAGCCGCACCACGAGTTCGCGGAGAACGCGAGCGTCTTCGGCATACGTCAGCATGTCTAAGAATGGCTTCTCGTGCTCTGCTCCGCACGTGGGGCAGGCCAATGTCGCGTGGGCCTCATCACGGAGGAATGATGAATCGCTGTCATAGACGGAGAGCGTCGCGGTCGCCAATTTGACCTGAAGACGGATGCTTTCCAGCACCTCTTGCTCTCGCACCGCCACATCGCGATACCGTTCCTGTTGCGCATTGAGCGCGGTCACTTCTTCAGTCAGGCGTTCAACGTCGTGCTCGAAATTCTCAGGCACCACTTTCGGACCAGCGAGGGGCATAGCCTCCCCGAATCGTTCACGGACCTGAGATGTCATTCTCTGTTCTATGCGCAGATCATCAAGAGCGCGCTGAGCCTGTGCCTTCCGCGAATTTATCTCGTAGTATTCCGGAGGCTTGACGCCGGTGAAGTATTCTAGGATCGCCTGTACGGGCGCTTGGTACTGTTGTAGGCCGACAAAGGTATTCCAGTTTGAGAGCCAGCTTCCATCCTGATTGATGTAGAACGGGAGAAAGAAACAACGGGCGTCAGCTACGACCGTTTCCCTGCTTTTGTCGGTGAGCGCGAGATTAAAGCCGGTGACTCGGGCGAATGCCGCGGTCCAGTCCTTGTGGTTTCCCGTAGCCTCGATCATGTCGCCGGATGCGGAGAACAGTGCGCGGTACGCGTTCTGTTGAAGCGCCCGGTATTTTTTGCCGTCCACGCTGAATTCGACCAGCGAAACTGCGTTCTTATCCCAATCCGCCAAGTCGCCTTGCGGGCGAGCGCCGAGCGCGAAGAATATCGATTTAATCAGGCTCGATTTGCCGGTGTGGTTCATCCCCACGATGAGGTTCTTCGTTCGGTGGAATTTCACCGCCCGAGCCCTCTGTTCCTGCTGTGAGAGAAGCCAGATATTTTCGAATCGGAAGCTTTTCATA
>NZ_RZOS01000875.1:0-1212 GCF_004022605.1 Mesorhizobium sp. M4B.F.Ca.ET.089.01.1.1 | reverse complement strand
ACTTGTCGATGTTAAGTTTGTGCTTGATCTAGCTGCGCCTTGCCCGTTCCTCCAGCAGTTCGTGATCGAACGGCAGGGCCGTTGCGCCCTTCTGCTCGTAATGGCGGATGAAATTTTCAATCTCCTTGTCTGTCTTCGCCGGCCCCTCAGGCGGTTTAGAGGTGGGCGCCGAGCTTGCATTTCGGTGCTGTCCCTCTTGCCCTGGATTGCATCTACGAAATTCCAGCGTATCCTGCTTGTGCGCATGTGAGCAGAAGGTGGCGCCTGGCGCCTTGATTAGCCACCACACTAAGAACCACCGTCGGCATGGCGACCGCAGGCTGATGTCCCAAACGCCACTCCAAAAGGATCATCCTCTCATGGATCCCAATGCCATCATTGCGTCCCTGCCAGTCGCCGGGGCTGATCGATCTGTGCTCATCGAAGTCGCTAATGCCGCGTTCGAGCCCGTCATTGAGCGGATTGAACCGAATATTAGGAACGACCCGAAGCCTTTGGGATGCTGATGACTACATCGACAATAGCCTTCTCGGCGTCTCTCCCACAAGTCCGTGGGAAACGGCTCAGGAATTCTTTGCGGCTCTCGCACGCAAGGAAACCTTGTTCACCCATGCTTGGCAGCTGGTCGGCAGAGAAGCTTCCCTTGCTGAAGCCTTGGAAGCACACAAGAATCCGGACGTTGGCGTGACGCTGGTAACGGGGTCTGGCGGCGGCGGCAAATCTCGAGCTCCAAGCCATTCTGGACCAAATCGCCGCCGATCAGTCTGCGACTAGGATCAGGCTTGTCTCACCGACAATGGAGATCACCAAGGTGTCTCTAGAAGAGCTTGGTTCCGGTGACCTGCTCCTCGTCGTCGATGATGCTCATGACAGCGACAAGTCTCCAGCCATTGTTCAATTACGCCGCGGCCAACGTGGGTCGTGTAAAATTGCTCATTGTCTTCCGACGATATGGAGTTGAGCATATCCGGGCCCAGGCAAGCAGCTATTCCTTTTCTGGAGACCGTCTGAGCGTCATCGACGTACCGCCTCTTTCCAAGGAGGAGTCGGAGTCGCTTGCCCGCCAGGTGCTTGAACACCTAGGTGGACCTATGGAGCTTGCGGCCAGCATTGCTCATCTCACCCAAGATTGCTCGCTCGCCACAGTGGTCGGGGGCTCAGACCTGCATGAAGCCCCATCTTGTGCAGCGTCCTTTGCTTAGGCGCGGAACC
>NZ_RZOS01000874.1:0-1213 GCF_004022605.1 Mesorhizobium sp. M4B.F.Ca.ET.089.01.1.1 | reverse complement strand
ACCGCAATGAGCGCCTTGCCGAAACCGATCTTTCGGCTTTCGACGCCAAGGCGGCCGAGCTGGCCAGGAAGGCGCGCGGCCTGGAGGCTCCGCTTGCCTGCGCGCAGGCAGTGCGCAACGCGATCACGCTGCCATTCGATGAAGCGCTGGCGGCCGAGCGCCAGCTCTTTCTCAAGCTCGTTGCCGGCGACCAGTCGCGCGCGCAGCGGCATCTGTTTTTCGCCGAACGCGAAGCGGCAAAGATACAAGGCAAGGACGTCACGCGGCGCAAGATCGCCCGCGTCGGCATCATCGGCGCCGGCACGATGGGCGGCGGCATCGCGATGGCCTTTGCCAATGGCGGCTTTCCGGTGACCTTGCTCGAAACCGGCGAGGAGGCGCTGCAACGGGGCCTCGCAATGATCGAGAAGAACTACGCCGTCTCGGTCGGGCGTGGCTCGCTGACGGAAGAGGCCAGGCAGCAACGGCTTGGCCTGTTCACGGGCAGCACCGACTATGCCGACCTTGCCGATTGCGACCTGGTCATAGAGGCCGTGTTCGAGGACATGGCGGTCAAGAAGGTGGTGTTCGGCAAACTCGACGCGGTGGCCAGGCCGGGCGCGATCCTTGCCACCAACACCTCCTATCTCGATGTCGACGAGATCGCCGCCTCGACGTCGCGGCCGCAGGATGTGCTCGGCATGCATTTCTTCTCGCCGGCCAATGTCATGAAGCTTTTGGAAATCGTGCGCGCCGATAGGACCGCGCCCGACGCGCTGGCGACGGTTGCGGAGCTGGCGCGGCGCATCGGCAAGGTGCCGGTCGTTGTCGGCGTCTGCCACGGCTTCGTCGGCAATCGCATGCTGTCCGCGCGCGGCACGGAGAACGAAGCGCTGTTGCTGGAAGGGGCGACGCCCGGCCAGGTCGACAAGGCGTTCACCGATTTCGGCTGGCCGATGGGGCCGTTCCAGATGGGCGACCTCGCCGGCCTCGACATCGGCTGGCGCAACCGCAAGGCGCGCGGCCAGACGGCGGTGATTGCCGACACGCTCTGCGGGCAGGGCCGTTTCGGCCAGAAGACCGGCAGGGGCTGGTATCGCTATGAGAGCGGCTCGCGCGAGCCTGCCCCTGATCCCGAGGTCGAGGAACTGATCCGCGCCAAGGCGGCCGAGCTCGGCATCGCGCGGAGCGAAATCGGCGCGGACGAGATCATCGAGCGCACGCTCTATCCCCT
>NZ_RZOS01000873.1:0-1216 GCF_004022605.1 Mesorhizobium sp. M4B.F.Ca.ET.089.01.1.1 | reverse complement strand
TCTCCAAATCATCTTGCGAGGCGACGGCACCATTCCAGCCCGACCCCGGCTGCGCAATGCCACGCAGCGGAGATGGCGAACATTTGATTGCCCGCGATTTCAGCCGGCCATAAAGCACGCTTGCGGTTGACACGGGCAAGGCTCCTCGTTTATGAGCCACGCAAGTTCAGAGGCGCGCTTTTTCGGGCGCGCCTTTAAAATTCGGCCCGGCAGCGGGCCCCGACCGAACAGGCAAGACCATGAAGATCAAGAATTCGCTCAAGGCGCTGAAGGCGCGTCACCGCGACAACCAGCTGGTTCGTCGCAAGGGTCGCATCTACATCATCAACAAGACCGCCCCGCGTTACAAGGCGCGCCAGGGCTGAGCCTTGCGCGCGGCTTAGTGCATGTCGCCCAAAGGTGCCAAGCGGTTTTGGGACAAGGACATGCACATAGAGACCACGCCGCGCGTCTATGATGGTATTGCCGGCTTGCCGGCCCCTTCACGCTAAAATCACTTTGCCGATCCGCCGTCCGGGATTAGATTCCGGCGATGCGGATTCGTTTTGCATTCCTCGCGACCCTTTGCCTGTCCGGCGCTGTCCTGCCGGCCGCTTTGGCGCCCGCTTGGGCGAATGATCCGGCCGCGCCGCCTGTGGCTGTGACCAAGCAAGCCCGCCTCGACCAGTTGTTCACCGATCTGAAGCGCGAGCGCAATGAAAAGGCCGCCGAGCGCATTGCCCAGCGCATCTGGAGCGAATGGTCGCAATCCGGCAGCGCCTCGATCGACCTGATGATGCAATGGTCGCAAAAGGCGATGGAAGACCAGAAATACGACGTCGCGCTCGATTTCCTCGACCAGGTGGTGACCTTGCAGCCGACCTATGCCGAAGGCTGGAACCGGCGCGCCACGCTGCATTTCATGATGAAGAACTACGGCAAGTCGATGTCCGACATCGACCACACGCTGCATCTCGAGCCGCGCCATTTCGGCGCCCTGTCCGGCCTGGCGCAGATCATGGCCGAAACCGGCCACAAGCAGTCGGCGCTGGAAGCCTGGCAGAAGGTGCTCGCCATCTACCCGATGATGCGCAGCGCCCAGGACCAGGTCGGCACGCTGTCGGAAGAGCTTGCCGGCGAAGGCATCTGATAAGGGAGTAGGGGAGTAGGGGAATAGGGGAGTAAGGCAGTAGGCAGTGCTTCATGGAACACACTCCCCTATTCCCCTATTCCCCTA
>NZ_RZOS01000872.1:0-1219 GCF_004022605.1 Mesorhizobium sp. M4B.F.Ca.ET.089.01.1.1 | reverse complement strand
CAGCAAGGCGACGCGGCCCGCTTCGCTCTGGCTTCCACCCAATATGTGTCGAATTACCTCCACTCGCCCTATGCCAGCCAGTTCGCTGATTCCTTCGTCTCCGGCGTCATTTCACTGCACATGGCGATCAGTCACGACAAGCTCGCCGACATCACTTCGATGATGGATCCCGAGCGCGAGAAGGTGATCTATCTGCGCATCGCCCGCCGGGCGGCGATCGACGGCCTGACCGAGCTTTCCAGCTTCGCCTCGGCCAGGGCTGAGCAAGGCCGCGACGGCAACGGCAATGAGGACGACCCGCGCGCTCAGCTCTATTCCAGCCTGTCGACGGTGACGTCGAGCACCATCGAGGATGTGCGCGCCAAGCTGGAGAAGATCGACCGCGCCAAGCTCTCCGAAAGCGACCGGGCCTTGCTCGATGCCGCGCAGGCCGTCGCCGGCGAAGTGGTCGCGCGACCGGCAGTCCCCGCCGTGGAAAAGCATGACGCGGACGCAGAGAAGTCCGCAGCCGGGAAGCCCGCAGCCGAGATCGCGGCGGCTGAGAGACAGGAAGACGCCGACCTGCCGCCGGTCGAAGGCGCGATGTCCGAGCAGCCGGCTGTCGAGACATCCGGCCCGGACGCAAAGCCGGCGGACGCGCAAGCCCTGGCATCGCCATCCCCGGATGCGCCGGCTTCTATCCCGGCAGCGGCCGCGCCGGAGGCGCAGGCTCCGGCTCCAACCGATGCGCCGGCGGTGGCTTCGGCATCGGCAGAGGCGGCGGCGGTTCAGCCCGCATCGACGACGGAACCTTCCCCCGCTCTCGATCCGTCCGACGCCACCGACGCCGCGATGATGCAGACGCGCCGCCAACTCAACAAGATCGACCAACTGCTTGGAGCCGCCCCGAAATGACCACCAGCCTCGGCCAGGCCCTCCCGGGACTTGTCCCCACGCACGCCGCGTCCAGGTCGGGCGCGCCGGCCGCGAAGGGCGAGGACACGAGCTTCGGCGATCTGCTGCGCGGCGCCGAAAAACAGTCCGCGCAGGAAAACGGGCAACCGGCTGAAACCGGATCCCCCGATGCGCGCTGGAACAGACGCGCACTGGCCAGTCCCGGCAAGAGGCAGCCCGAAGGCGATGCTCCGGCGAAGGCCGCCGCGCCAAAGTCAGCGCTCGGCAAGGCCGTGAAGGACGAGGCCGATACCGATGCGGACAAGGCCTCGGCGGGGGCCGGCCC
>NZ_RZOS01000871.1:0-1220 GCF_004022605.1 Mesorhizobium sp. M4B.F.Ca.ET.089.01.1.1 | reverse complement strand
CTGTTCATCGGGCTGGCGCGCACGGCGGCCGACGCAACGGAATATTTCCAGATCCCGACCGGACGCGTCGTCGAGATCGGGACACAGGTGGCGATTTAGTGCATGCCGCAGTTCAGCAGCTGAGAAGCCACTTGAGCGTGTCCATAGAAAGCGCCTCACTGAATACCAAACATCCCATCCTCTGTTTGGTACGTTTCCAACTCTTGATATCTTTAGGAATTGACCCAAGGATCGCTGCTTGGGTTCTGTCTCGGAGGCGCGACTTCGGTGAGCAGAACTCTAGCAGCCCTTTCCCAGACTCTCCGCATGAATCGGAGTAGCCTGCTTCCATCGGCGATTTACATCATGGGCATCGCCGTTGAGCGACGGCCACGCTTCCGCCCTAATGGGAGGAACAGCTATGGTCAGTAACACCAGCTCAATGAGTGGCATTGCCTATCCCAGCGACCTGGCTTTGTTGAAGCAGGTCTTTGATCGTGTCTGCGCCGAGGCAGGTATCTCCGTTAGCCGCATGCAGGCGGAGCGCCTGAGCGTGAGCGTAATGGCACTGTTCTCGGACGGCGAGTTCGATGAGGCCGTTCTTTATGAACGCTTAAGCTTGATGCCCGCTCCTTGCCCAGAACGGGCAGCGTATGACCTCCGATCATCAGGAAGTCCTCACGAGCCTTGTAGCTCGTTATGAAACCGTAATGTCGATACAGGACCGGATCGTTGAGCACGACCGGGCGTTTCGGGCCTAGCATCCGAATTGGATGAAGGCCTACTGGAGCGGCTGCTCGTCTCGTTACGGAAGGCCCGCGTCGCCCTGGAGCGCGAGATTGGGCCTACTTTTTAGTCCCGCTGTAACTATCGTTGGAGGTTCGCCACCGAGAGGAATTGGCCACGGACCTCGACAGTGGCTGCACCGAGACGGATCGACCGCTGCAAGTCTTTAACCGAAGTGGACCTGCATTTGTTCCCCTAATGCAACCATCCCTGATCTGCGGGTTACGCAAAAGGCGGGGAACCTCGGCCGACATGATAAAGCGCGACATAGCTGGGCATAAGTCCCTTGCAGACGCCGTTCGGGAGTTGATCGGAACCGAAGACAATCGTCGTCATGTACAGAAGCTGTTTGGGCCAGTCGACACAGAGCTAAGCCCAACCCTAGCTTCATTACTTGAGGCGGAGAAACTGCTGACCGAGGCGAGCATCGGCGCGGTGCTGGATGGCCTCGGTCT
>NZ_RZOS01000870.1:0-1223 GCF_004022605.1 Mesorhizobium sp. M4B.F.Ca.ET.089.01.1.1 | reverse complement strand
GCGAAATGCCGTGCAATGCGGGATTCGTTAATTGGGAGGAGCGCATGGATGCGGAGGAGTTCGGCAGCCCTATTTTCGTGAAGCGTGCGACCTACATCGTCCAAGAGATTGCGAGCCTCGCGGACGCCATCGATTTCCTCAACGACTGGCCTGAGGATCAAAGAGATCTGACCCACCAGAGCGCCCTTGAGGCCTGCTATGACGCAGAGGAAGGGCACAAACCGTTAAGCGCCGCACACCATGGTTTTATCGATTTCGCCAGGCAGGTCGCCATCCTGGAAGATCCAATCTCTGCCATGCAGTGGATCGCCGCCTGCAAGAAGCGGCGCGCGTAGGGACGGTGGATTGTAGCCAAGCTTGGGGGTATTCCGTTCAGATTTTCACCGAGCGCGGACAAGGGCGGAAGAATCTCCATCATCGCTGGTATTTCGGAAAACCGGGATGACAGTGCTTATGGCGATCGGATAGCCGCCGAGGCATCGAGTTGGGCTTTCGGGTTCGCCTCTTTCTGTCTCCTCGGTTGAGGCATAAAGCTGGGCCGAGCGGACCTTGCCGCACGACTTGAGGGGAACGGTGAGTTGAGCAGATTTGAGCGGCCGGTCGTGGTCCAGGTAAGCCGCCACGCCGCGGAGCGCGTCGTGTTCGATGTCAATGACGCGGCCACGATCTTGCTGCGGGATCTCACGCGTGAAACGGAAAAGCGCAAGGCAGCGATGGACGCGTGTCTGCGCGTGTTGCGCGGTGAGAGCCATCCACCGGCCGCCCGCAGAGCTTTCGTCGCGGCCGCGCTTGAAGCAAAGATCCTGCGCGGCGATTGAAACTTGCGGCGCCCATTTGCGTCACTCCCTCTCTCCATTGCGATTGCCAGCGCCATGATCGCCTGGTGTAAGCCGAGCGATTGCGCGCTAGCTCCGTCGGGCCAGCAGCGAGCGCGGTTCTGCTTTCAAGGCGTCGCAATTCGGGTGCGCGGCTGAGCAGGCGCCGTTGGCTTGGCGTCTTCGGGCCGTGTCGTGGTTGCGACCTCTGAGGATCGCATGGGTTCGCGGGTTCGCGGCAGCAAGCTCACCTGAACAACCAGCCAGCTGCGGCACAGAGCCTCGGCGTTCATCCAGTTCGCAAGATCGGCATGCACCGGCGCTGTCCATCAGGAGCAACCCAACCCCGCTCTTCTGCGATGGCTTTCCTGGTCCTGTTCCGGATCTTCCACGATCAACCCTCAAGGG
>NZ_RZOS01000086.1:0-17380 GCF_004022605.1 Mesorhizobium sp. M4B.F.Ca.ET.089.01.1.1 | reverse complement strand
CTATGCCTCCAACACCCACATCTTCCTGATCTGGATGGTCGGCACCTCGCTGGTGCTGCTGATGATCGCCATTCCTTTCCTGCGCAACCAGATCCGGCCGATCCTGACGCTTGCCGAGGCCGCCGAGAGCTTCGGCAAAGGACGGCCGATGCCGCGGGATTTCCGCCCGCGCGGCGCCGAGGAGGTTCGCCGCGCCGGCTTTGCCTTCATCCAGATGCGCGAGCGCATCGAACGCCAGATCGAGCAGCGCACCGCCATGCTGACCGGCGTCAGTCATGACCTCAGGACCATCCTCACCCGCTTCAAGCTGCAGCTGGCGCTGGCGCCCGGCAAGGCCGAGACCAAGGCGGCGCTCGACCAGGACATCGACGACATGCAGTCGATGCTCGAGGGCTATCTCGCCTTCGCCCGCGGCGAGGCATCGGAGGACCCCGGCCGTTTCGACCTCGACGCCTATTTCCAGAAACTCGGCGAGGAGGCGGCGCTGCGCAAATGCAAGCTGTCGACCACGCTTGTCGGCGATCCGCACGTGCACGTGCGTCCGAACGCCTTCGCCCGGCTCTTGTCCAACGTCATCGGCAACGCCTTCCGCTATGCGAGGACCGTGGAGATCAACGCCGATCACAGAGGCGGCTCGCTTCAAGTCACCGTCGATGACAACGGGCCGGGCATTCCGCGCGAAAAGCGCGAGGAAGTGTTCAAGCCCTTCCTGCGGCTCGACGAGGCGCGCAATCTCGACGCCAGCGGGACCGGCCTTGGCCTCTCCATCGCCCGCGATATCGCCCGCAGTCATGGCGGCGACATCATGCTGGAAGACAGCCCGCTTGGCGGCCTGCGCGCGGTAATCAAGGTTCCGGCCTAGCCCGGGGTTTCCAAGCAAGAATTGCCGGCTTCATCCGCTCGTCATGAAACCATGGTGAAGAGCGCGCATGAAACGTGTGACTTTAGTTGATTCGGCCCTGCCGCCCCGGTTCGAGCCCGCGCCTTCAAGGGTGCGCTGGAGCGAAGCGCGGGCTGCCGCCTGGTCTCCGTTCCGGCATCGTATCAAGGCAAAAGACGACCTTTCCAGCAAAGGGCCGCCATGCGCATCGGGATCGCCATGCGTATCCTGATGGTCACCGACGCCTGGCGTCCGCAAGTCAACGGCGTCGTCCACACGCTGGAGCGGCTCACCGAAACGCTGAAATCCTTCGACGTCGAACTGGATTTCCTGACCCCGAACATCTTCCGCACCTTGCCGCTGCCGACCTATCCCGACATCCGCCTCGCGCTGACTACGCCCGGCCACGTCGCGCGCCTGATCGATCGGCGCAAGGCCGACCACATCCATATCGTCACCGAAGGTCCGCTGGGCATCATGGCCAGGCGCTATTGCCGCAATGCCGGCCGTCCCTTCACCACCAGCTACCACACCCGCTTTCCCGAATATCTGAGCGCCCGGCTGCCGGTGCCCGAGAGCTGGGCCTACCGCTGGCTGCGCGATTTCCACAATTCCGGTCAGGGCACGCTGGTCGCCACCCAGTCGCTGGCGGACGATCTTGCCGCGCGCGGCTTCAACAAGCTGAAGCCCTGGACGCGCGGCGTCGATACCGACCATTTCCGGCCGGACAAGCGCAAGGACATGGGATTTCCCGGTCCGGTCTTCCTCTGCGTCGGCCGCGTCGCGATCGAGAAGAACCTGGGCGCCTTCCTCGACCTCGATTTGCCCGGCAGCAAAGTCGTCGTCGGCGAAGGGCCGGAGCTGGCGAAGCTCAAGGCACGCTATCCCAACGCCCATTTCCTTGGCCATCGCCCGAATGACGAGCTGGCCGAGATCTATGCCTCGGCCGACGTCTTCGTCTTCCCGAGCCGCACCGACACCTTCGGCAACGTCATCATCGAGGCGCTGGCCAGCGGTACGCCGGTCGCCGCCTATCCGGTCACCGGACCGATCGACATTGTCGGCGACGGCGTCGGCGGCGCGGTCTCCGAAGATTTGCGTGAGGCCGCCCTTGCCGCGCTCCACGTCGACCGCAACGAGGCCCGCCAGCGCGCCATGCGCTACAGCTGGAAGGCTTGCGCGGAAATGTTCCTCGACACGGTCGAGGAAGCGCTGGGAACGACGCGCAAGCTGGCGGCCTGACCGTTGGCAGTTGTGTGGCCTCTTCGATGCCGCCCTCTCGTGCATTTCCCGCAGAAGATCCCGAACATCGACAATTCGCCAAAGTCTTCCGCGTGAAGTTTTTGAGATGCGCTGAGAGACCGAGCGCCGGCGAGCTTAAATCCCGCGAGCGTGTTCCTTGCGAGACCTTGCGCGACAGTTGATCGCAGTGCATTATTCTGGGTGTGTAGTTCCTGGCGGGAGCGACGCCGATTTCAACGCTGGACGAATTGCCTGCCGTATCGCCGAAACGTCGCCTCCTGCGCGTCGGTAAGACCGTTGCGAGGGTGTTAGGCTATTGCCGGGCGAATGCCTGGCCACTCTTCGTGGCCGCCTGGTTTCCCTGCTTTCTGATGACGCTCTGTCTGGCGGCGCTTGTCCTTATTCTCTTTGCCGATCCGGAGCAGGTGCCTGCCTGGCTCCTATCGCAAGGCTTTGCCCACGGGACTTGGCTTTCCGCGATTGTTGCCGCGCCGTTCTCGGCGATGGTCTTTGCATTCGTCCTGGATCGCATGGCAAACGCGCCCGAGCGCGGCCATATCGTTGTTCGACGCGGCATTGACCGAGTCAAACGCTTCGCTATCCCGGGCGTGCGCTTTGAGCTCGGCCAACGGATTCTTCTGGCTGCATTGCTTCTCGCCGCCGTCCAGCTTCTTTGCGGCTTTTTGGTCGCCGGCGAGCACAGACTGTTTGTTGCCGGCCTAATGGCCACACATGACCTGCCGCTCAGCCCCGAGGACATCGCGTCCTGGGCGATGGCGAGGGGAATCTTCAACATGCTTGTGGGCGGTTTCATACTTGCCTGGGAATATCTCCTTGTCGGCGATTTTCTCTGGACGGGCTCGTTTGATCCAGTCGGGTGCTGGCGTGCGCTCGACGGCAATCGTCTGCGTTTCGTCGCCATAATGTTCATCGTTTTCGCAATGGTTGCCATGCTCAAATATGGGCTGGGCCTCGCCGTAGGCTTGATCCTGATTCCCGCGGACGGCGCGTCGCCTTCCTTGCTGAACCGTATGCTGTTGCATTTCGGACTGGCCTGGCCGTTCGACGGCCTGCATCTGGTGCTCTCGGCAGCAGCGGTCGGAACTATTCTCGGCGCGTTCCGGACTCGAGCCATCGCTTCAGTCCGGCCGGCTGCAGCACCGTGATGGCGCTCGCCGGGGCTTGCTGGCGGCGCTGTGTGGATGACTGCAGCCTGGCTCGCTAAATCCTAGAACAGCCGCCCGCCGTCCGGCACCTTGCGCTCAATAGCGCCGAGCACCACGGCGCCCTCCTCGTCGGGAAAGCCGAGCGTCAGCACCTCCGACATGAACTTTCCGATCTGGCGCGGCGGGAAATTGACCACCGCGAACACCTGCCGGCCGACAAGCGTCTCCGGCGCATAGTATTTGGTGATCTGCGCCGATGATTTCTTCACCCCGATCGCAGGGCCGAAATCGATCTTCAGCTTGAATGCCGGCTTGCGCGCCTCGGGGAAAGGCTCGGCCTCGATGATGGTGCCGGCGCGAATGTCGACCCGGTCGAAATCGGCGAAACTGATCTCGGGCTTGCGCGCGCCACTCGCACTCATCTTGGATCCTGATCGGGCTCAGGCGGTGCCGTAGGTCTCGAACAGCACTCCGGCAAGCGCGTCCTTGGCCGAGGTTCCCGACCAGACGACGAACTGAAAGGCCTGGAAATAGCATTCGCAGGCCTCGAGCGCCGACGACAGCAGCACCTCGACCTGCTGGCTCGACGGCTCGACCCCGCCGGCAAGCAGCAGCGACTGGCGGAACATGATCGCGCCCTCCTGCTCCCACAGGTCGAAATGGCCGAACAGCATCTGCTCGTTGATCAACGACAAGAGCCGCATCACCTCCAACGCGCGCGTCTCGGGCACCTTGATGTCGAAGGCGCAGGCCAGATGCAGCGCCTCGAAATCCTCCATCCAGGAGAAGGAGACATGATAGTCGGTCCAGCTTCCCGCCACCGAAATCGAAATCTCATCGTCGCCGGCACGCTCGAACGACCAGTCATTGTTGTGGGCCACCTGCTCGATGACATCCACCGGGTGGATTTCGCGGGAGAATTCGAGTTCGAGAAGTTCCATGGATGCTTCCTGTGTTCAGGGGAGCGCCACACGCTCCGCGGGGCACACACGACGAACAATCTTGTCTAGAACTCGGACGGCCAGGAACTTCGTCAAACGCAAAGACCCCAGACCGGACCCCACCGCCCGGCGCATGACCCTGCTTCGAATCATGCAACAAATTCAGTCTATTGATCGGGAGTCGCGTGACCAGCCCAATTTTTCGCACTGCGTCATTCGCATGTGGAAAGGCGCTGTCACGATGATTCATGCAATGCCGGTAAGCGATTCACGGCAAAGCGCTTTTTCGGATTGTGCTTTGTGGAAAAGTTTAACGATTATTTTTTCGTTTTGGCCTTCGTCGCCGCCGCTGGTGCGGCCTGCCCGGTGAGTTCGGCAAGCTTCGCCTCGAGCGCCTCGATGCGGGCGGCGAGCAGGACGTTGTCTTCACGGGCTTTCACCGCCATCTCGCGTGCGGCCTCGAACTCCTCGCGCTGCACCACGTCCATGGTATTCAGGATGCGCTCGGCCTGGCCCTTGAAGGCCGTCTCCACTTCGCGCCGCACGCCTTGCGCGGCGCCGGCGGCATCCGTCATCAGCTTGGCGAATTCATCGAGAATGCGGTTCGGTCCGGTCGACATGGCAAATCCTCGCTTGCTCGATTTGACGTAGTGGCGCGCGGCGCTGAATGCAAGAACGTTGCGGTGGCTGCGGCATCGCACCTCGCCGGCCGAGCCTGTACGTGATGGCGCCACGTGGCCTATTGTAGTGCTTTCAAGTCGACCTTGCGTCAAGCACGAGTCGCTCTCAGTCAGGGTCAACCAATGACAACGCCCCCGCGCCGACCGACAAATCCAATGGCAGCCGCGGAGGCTGCCTTCAAGCCGATCAAGAAACCGGCGACCCCAATTCGCGAACCCTCAGCCGCGCCGAACGTCAGAGAGCTTGTTTCGATCAGAATCGATCGTGCCGTGCTGGACCACTTCCAGGAAGACGGTCCCGGCTGGCAGGACAGGATCAATGACGCTCTAAGGCGGATGGTCGGCGGCAAGCTTCAGGATTGATCCCGCCATCTGCGGCGGCCAAGGCAACCACCACTTTGCCTTGACCCTGCCAAAACCCTGCCGCATGGTCCGCGCCCGAAACCAGACCGCACCCGGGAGACCCTGTTGAGCGAATATTTCCTGCTGCCGCTGGCCTCCCTGCCCTTCCCCAACATCGACCCGGTCATCGTCCAGATCGGCCCGCTGGCGGTGCACTGGTACGGCGTCGGCTACATCGTCGGCATCCTCTTTGCCTGGTGGTACGCCAAGCGCCTCGTCACCAATGCCAGGCTGTGGCCGGACGGCGCCTTGCCGATGAAACCGGAGGATCTCGACGACTTCATTGTCTGGGCAGCGATCGGCGTCGTGGTCGGCGGGCGCGCCGGCTATGTGCTGTTCTACGACCTGGCGCGCTACATCGCGCATCCGCTCGACATCGTCGCCGTCTGGCAGGGCGGTATGTCGTTCCATGGCGGCCTGCTGGGCGTCATCCTCGCCATGACGCTGTTCTCCTTCAAGCGCGGCATCCGCACATGGACGCTGTTCGATGTGGTGTCAGCGGGCGTGCCGGTCGGGCTTGGCCTTGTGCGCGTCGCCAACTTCATCAATTCCGAGCTCTGGGGGCGGCCGACCGACGTGCCATGGGCGGTGGAGTTCCCCAATGGCGGTCCGTTCTCGCGCCATCCGAGCCAGCTTTACGAAGCCCTCCTCGAAGGCCTGGTGCTGTTCCTCGTGCTGCGCTTCCTCACCCATTCCAGGCTGAAGCTGAAGACGCCGCGCTTCGTCGGCGGCGCCTTCATCTGCGGCTACGGCCTGTCGCGCATCTTTGTCGAATTCTTCCGCGAACCGGACCAGCAGCTTGGCTACCTGCTCGGCACCAACTGGCTGACCATGGGCATGATCCTGTCGACGCCCATGGTGCTGGCCGGCATCTGGGCGATGGTCACGGCCAGGCCGGTGACGCAGACGCAACCGGCATGACGCGGCTGAAGACCCGCATCATCGATCTCATCGGTGCGGTGGGGCCGATCCCGGTCAGTGAATACATGGCGCTTTGCCTGTTCGATCCCGAGGACGGCTATTACACCACGCGCGAGCCTTTCGGCGCGGCGGGCGATTTCGTCACCGCGCCGGAGATCAGCCAGATGTTCGGCGAGCTGGTCGCCGTCTGGCTCTACCAGGCCTGGCAGGCTTCTGGCCGGCCGCTGCCCGCAACCATCGCCGAGATCGGCCCCGGCCGCGGCACGCTGATGAAGGACATGCTGCGCGCCGTCCTGCGGCTCGATCCCGGCTTCGCCGCCGGCGTCTCGTTCGCCATGATCGAGACCAGCCCGCGCCTGACCGAAGTCCAGAAGGAGACGCTCGCCGGCCAGCCGGTGAGGCTTGACTGGCACCAAACCATCGAGACGCTGCCGAAAAAGCCGCTCTTCATCGTCGGCAACGAACTGTTCGACGCCGTGCCCATCCGCCAGTTCGTTCGGACCAGCTCCGGCTGGCGTGAACGCATGGTCGGCCTCGACGACGAGGATGGCCTGCGCTTCTTCGCCGGCGCCGGCTCGGTCGATCCCTCCCTGCTGCCAGCGGGCGCCGCCGACGCCCCGGAAGGGGCTGTGGTCGAAGTGGCGCCTGCCCGCGCCGCGCTGATGGCGGCCATTGCCGAACGGATAGCCCGACATGGCGGCGCCGGCCTGTTCATCGACTACGGCCATCTTCAGCCCGGCATCGGCGACACGCTGCAGGCCTTGCGCAAGCACGATCACGACAATGTGCTGGCCAATCCCGGCGAGGCCGACCTGACCGCGCATGTCGATTTCGCCGCCCTCGCCGCCATGGTCCGGGCCCGTGGGCTCGATGTCCAGATGACGACGCAAGGCGACTTCCTGCTCGGTCTGGGCCTGCTCGCGCGCGCCGGCCAGCTTGGCGCCAAGGCCGATGACAGCGTGCGGCAGGCCATTTCCGATGCGGTCGAGCGTTTGGCCGGACCGGATGCGATGGGCGAGCTCTTCAAGGTATTGAAAATCCAGCCAAAAGTGGGCACGTCCTGATCCGCCGACGAGGCCCGATCGGCATCGGACGCACGCCGCCTGTTCGAGCCTCGTTCCGAACTTCGCCTTGACGAAATCCTCGGCGCGGACAACAAACCCATCCATGCTTGATCAGACCAAACCGGATCCTGTTCGCTCGCCGCTGCTCGACGCCGCCAGGACGCACGGCATCCGCCACGGCTATTTCACCCGCGTTGGCGGGGTCTCCGCCGGCATCTATCGCGGCCTCAATATCGGCACCGGCTCGAATGACGACCAGGAGCGCGTTGCCGAGAACCGCCGCCGCGTCGCCGACTGGATGGGCGTGCCGGCCAGCCATTTGCTGACCGCTCATCAGGTCCATTCGCCCGATGTCGTCATCGCCAGGGAACCCTTTGCCGGCCCGCGCCCCCAGGCCGACGCCATCGTCACCGACCGGCCGGGCATTGCCGTCGGCGCCTCGACGGCCGATTGCGGGCCGGTACTGTTCGCCGACGCCGAGGCGCGCGTCGTTGGCGCCGCGCATGCCGGCTGGAAAGGCGCCTTCGCCGGCGTGCTTGAAAACACCGTTGCGGCGATGGAAAGCCTCGGCGCCCGCCGCGAGCGGATCGTGGCGGTTCTCGGACCGTCGATCGGGCCGGAGAATTACGAGGTCGGCCCGGAATTCGTCGCTCGTTTCGTCGACGCCGATGCCGGCAATGTCGGTTATTTCGCGCCTTCGGCAAAGCCCGGCCACGCCATGTTCGACCTCAACCTCTATACGGTCGACCGGCTGAGAAAGGCGGGGGTCACCGCCGAGGGACTCGGCCGCTGCACTTACACTGAAGAAGACCTTTTCTATTCCTACCGGCGCACCACCCATCGCAAGGAAGCGGATTACGGGCGCCAGGTTTCGGCAATTGTTTTGGAGAAAGAATAATGGCGTTGCACTTCGAACGATCGGAATTCGACGCGCGGCGCGACCGGCTGATCATCGAGATGACGGAGAAGAAGCTCGACGCCGTGCTCCTGTTCGCACAGGAGAGCATGTACTGGCTGACCGGCTACGACACGTTCGGCTTCTGCTTCTTCCAGTGCCTTGTGGTGAAGGCCGACGGCTCGATGGTGCTGCTGACCCGCTCCGCCGATCTCAGGCAGGCGCGCCAGACCTCGATCATCGACAACATCGTTCTGTGGACCGACCGCGACGGCGCCAATCCGGCGATCGACCTGCGCAACCTGCTCAACGAACTCGACCTGCTCGGCGCCCGCATCGGCGTCGAATACGACACTCACGGCCTGACGGCGTACAACGGCCGCCGCCTCGACGAGCAGTTGCAGACCTTCGGCCAGATCGCCGATGCCTCCGGCATCGTCGGCCGGCTGCGCCTGTTCAAGAGCCCGGCCGAGATCGCCAAGGCCGAAAAGGCCGCCAGCCTCTCCGACGACGCGCTCGACGCGGCCCTGCCGCTGATCAAGCAGGGCGGCGACGAAGCGCTGATCCTCGCCGCCATGCAGGGCGCGGTCTTTGCCGGCGGCGGCGACTACCCGGCCAATGAGTTCATCATCGGCTCCGGCGCCGACGCGCTGCTTTGCCGCTACAAGGCCGGTCGCCGCAAGCTGACCAAGAGCGACCAGCTGACGCTCGAATGGGCCGGCGTCTTCCACCACTATCACGCGCCGATGATGCGCACGGTGCTGACCGGCAAGGTTTCGAAGCGCCATCAGGAGCTGTTCGATGCCGCCCGCGCCGCGCTTCTGGCGGTGGAGAAGGCGATGACGCCGGGCAACACCTTCGGCGACGTCTTCGACGCGCACGCCCGCACGCTCGAAGCCCACAATCTGACCAAGCACCGGCTGAACGCATGCGGCTATTCGGTTGGGGCCCGCTTCACCCCATCCTGGATGGACATGCCGATGTTCTATCAGGGCAATCCCGAGCCGATCGCGCCCAACATGACGCTGTTCGCCCACATGATCATCATGGACTCCGAAACCGAGACTGCGATGACCCTGGGCCGCACCTACCTGACCACCGAATCGCAGCCGAGGCCGCTGTCCCGCCATGATCTCGACTTGATCGTACAGTGAATCCATAATGGCAGGTTCGCGAGGGGCGTTCTTCGCCAGGGAGTTTTCAGGCAGATGAGACGATCGCAGGTGACGACCGTGTCATTGCTTGCCGCGTTGGCGTTGGCCGCCTGCACCAAGGCCAAGGACGTTCTGAACCCCTCGGCCATCACGCCGCCGGCGGCCTGGGCGCAGACCCTGCCTGCCACTCAGAGCAATACGGCAACCACGACCGTTCCGGCGCCGTCGACGACTGCCCCGGCTGTTTCGTCGCCGGCTCCTGCCTCACCGGGCCAGAGCACCGCCGCCCTCGCCAGGACAAGGCTGCAGGTGGCGCCGATCGTCGGCGCCTCGGTGGAATCCGCGGCACCGCTGACGGCCGAGCTGCAGACGCGCGCCAGGCAACGCGGCATCACGCTTGCCGGCAGCACCGACCAAACCGCCACGCATGTGCTGAAGGGCTATTTCTCGGCGATCTCGGAAGGCAGCGACACCACCGTGATCTACGTCTGGGACATTTACGATCCCTCGGGCAACCGGCTGCACCGCATCAACGGCCAGCAGAAGGCGCCTTCGGTCAAGGGCGGCGACGGCTGGACGGCGGTCGCGCCGGCGACCATGCAAGGCATCGCCGACCAGACGATCAACCAGTTCGCCGCCTGGCTCGGCGGACAGGCCGGCTGAGCTGTTGCCGGCTTTCATCGCCTGCGACGTTTTTGACCTTGGCCGACGGAATCCCGATCACGAGGCTTGCAATACCGGCGCGGGCCGCTAAAAGCCCGCATCAAAGGCTCATGAGAGTCTGTCCGGTCTCTCCATCCTTCACCAGGAACGGTGCATGAAGCTTTTCGCGGGCAATTCCAACAGGGTGCTGGCCGAGGCGGTCGCTCGCTATCTGAACATCCCATTGGGGAAGGCCAGCGTCCGGCGCTTCGCCGATCAGGAGATCTTCGTCGAGATCCAGGAGAACGTGCGCGGCGAGGATGTCTTCATCCTGCAGTCCACCTCCTTTCCGACCAACGATCATCTGATGGAACTGCTCATCATGATCGACGCCTTCATGCGCTCCTCGGCGAAGCGCATCACGGCGGTCATCCCCTATTTCGGCTATGCCAGACAGGATCGGCGCGCTTCCGGCCGCACGCCGATCTCGGCCAAGCTGGTCGCCAACATGATCACGCGCGCCGGCGTCGACCGCGTGCTGACGCTCGATCTCCATGCCGGCCAGATCCAGGGCTTCTTCGATATCCCGACCGACAATCTGTTCTCGGTGCCGGTGATGGCCCGCGACGTGAAGGCGAAATACAAGCAGCTCGCCAACGTCGTCGTCGTCTCGCCCGACATCGGCGGCGTGGTGCGGGCGCGGGCGCTGGCCAAGCGCTTCGATGCGCAGCTCGCCATCGTCGACAAGCGCCGCGAGCGTCCGGGCGAATCGGAAGTGATGAACATCATCGGCGCCGTCGCCGGCAAGGATTGCCTGCTGATCGACGACATCGTCGATTCCGGCGGCACGCTGTGCAACGCGGCCGACGCGTTGCTCGCCAACGGCGCCACCAGCGTCACCGCCTACATCACCCATGGCGTGCTCTCGGGCGGCGCGGTCGCCCGCATCAGCGGCTCGAAGCTGCAGGAACTGGTGATCACCGATTCCATCCAGCCGACCCAGGGCGTGCTCGACGCGCCCAACATCCGCGTCATCTCGATCGCCGACCTGATGGGCGAGGCGATCTCGCGCACCGCGACCGAGGAATCGGTCTCGAGCCTGTTCGACTAGACCCCTGCTCGACTAGACCATTGCGTTTTCCGGTCTGGTCGGTCCGCTCAGCCGCCGCACTCCCTCCCCGGCATCGCGCGCGCCGCGCATATAGCCGCGCGGCGAGGCGCCCAGCATGCGCTTGAACATGGTGATGAAGGCCGGCACGCTGTCATAGCCGAGGTCGAGCGCTACCCTGGTGATCGGCTCGCCGTCGGCAAGCCTGGGCAGCGCCGCGAACAGGCACGCCTGCTGGCGCCATGTCGACAGCGACAGCCCGGTCTGGCGATGGAAGGCGCGGGTGAAGGTACGGCGGCTCATGCCGGCGGCGTCGGCCCATTCGTCGATCGTCGCATGCGGCGAGGGTTCGGCGACGAAGCGCCGGCAAAGCGCCGCCAGTTTCGGATCCGACGGGAACGGCAGGCCGAGCGGCCGTTCCGGCAGGTTCGGGATCTCATGCAGCAGAAGCCCCATGATCAGCCCGCCGCGCCCTTCGAGCTCCGCGCCCTGCGGCAGCTTTTCCGATTCCACGATCAGGCTGTGCATCAGCTCGGTGATGCCGACGACGCGCAGTCCCTCTGGCAGGCCGGCAATCGCGTTCGGCATCACATAGACCGAACGCATCGAGACATCGCCCAGCATCTCGACGGAATGCTCGATCCCGGCGGGGATCCACATCGCGTGGTCGGGCGGCACCATCCAGCGCCCGTGTTTCGTCGTCACCAGCACGACGCCGACCAGCGCATGCAGCAACTGGCTGCGGCTGTGGCGATGCAGTGGCACGTGATAGCCGTCGGGATATTCGGTTGGCAGCGCCACCGCTGGGCCGACAGCCTCCTCCAGCCACTGCCAGCGGCTCTGGTGCAGCCGGCCGAGTTCGGCGGCATCGCCCTTGAAGACTTCCCTGCCATGCGGCATTGGCAATGGCCCACTTGCGAAACTATTGGACCAAACCACGAAAGAAGTCGCTTTGCAACCATCCTATAAGGCTGCCTGCGGATCGTTGCCTAGAAGTCCACGGAGCATGCCTTGACCGACACCACAGCCACCGCCGTCGCCACTCCGGCGCCGGCCAGCCACGCTTCGGCGCAAGCGACGGCCTTCACCGTCATTCTTGCGGTGAGCTTCTGCCACTGCGTCAACGACATCATGCAGTCGCTGCTGTCGGCCATCTATCCGCTTCTGAAAGACAACTACGGCCTCGATTTCTGGCAGATCGGGCTTTTGACCTTCACCTTCCAGGTGACGGCGTCGCTGCTGCAGCCGCTGATCGGCGCAATCACCGACAAGCGTCCGATGCCCTATTCGCTGCCTTGGGGCATGGCCTCCTCGCTGATCGGGCTGATCGTGCTTGCGCATGCCGGCCACTACTGGCTGCTGCTGATCGGCGCCTCGCTGATCGGCATCGGCTCGGCGATCTTCCATCCGGAATCCTCGCGCATCGCCCGCTTCGCGTCGGGCGGCCGGTACGGTCTTGCCCAGTCGCTGTTCCAGGTCGGCGGCAATTTCGGCCAGGCGATGGGGCCGCTGCTCGCTGCCTTCATCGTCGTGCCCTTCGGCCAGACCAGCATCTCCTGGTTCGCCGTCGGCTCGCTGATCGGCATCATCGTCCTGTGGCAGGTCGGCGGCTGGTACAGCCGGCTGCGCGCCTCGCTCGCCAGCCGCAAGCAGGCCAGCTTCGTCTCGCCCTTCCCGCGCCGCAAGGTCATGTGGGCACTGGCGGTGCTGACGCTGCTGGTGCTGACCAAGAACGCCTACATCGCCTCGATCTCTAGCTACTACACCTTCTACGCCATCCATAAGTTCGGCGTTTCGGTGCAGATGAGCCAAGTCATGCTGTTCCTGTTCCTCGGCGCCTCGGCGCTGGGCATCCTGCTCGGCGGCCCGTTCGGCGACCGCTATGGCCAGAAGGCGATGATCTGGTTCTCGATCGTCGGCGTGCTGCCGTTCACGCTGGCGCTCCCCTACGCCAACCTCGAATGGACGATGGTGCTGACGGTGCTGATCGGGCTCATCCTGTCGTCAGCCTTCTCCAACATCGTCGTCTTCGCGCAGGAACTGGTGCCTGGTCGCGTCGGCATGATTGCCGGCATCTTCTTCGGCTTCGCCTTCGGCATGGGCGGCATCGCCGCCGCCGTGCTCGGCGTCCTGGCCGACATGAAGGGCATCGACTTCGTCTACCAGGTCTGCTCGTATTTGCCGCTGCTCGGCCTGCTGACGGTGTTGTTGCCGAACATGAAGGAAGCGCGGAAGGCGGAAGCGGTGACCCGTTAAGGAACCGCCGATCTTCGGGACTCGACGTGAGCTCGTGGCAGTTGCCACGCGCTCATGGATTCTCTCCCACACGCCAGGCGAAAGCCTGTTAGTGTTTGAAACGTGTGCGCGACATCACGAGACGTAGCGCGAACGCCTTCAACTTGACCTGAAGTGCCGGGCTCAGCGCCCGATCGGTGCGCTGCGCTACGAGCGAGATGAGGCAATCTGTAGTGTCCAGACTTAAAGACAAGGTCGCGCTGATTACCGGCGGCACCAGCGGCATCGGTCTGGCGACGGCGCGGCGCTTCATTGAGGAAGGCGCTCGTGTCGCCATCACTGGCACCAACACGGGCCGTCTCGAGGAGGTCCGCAAGATTCTTGGCGACGATACGTTTGTCATCGCCGCCGACGCCGGCGATGTTACGACGCAGAACGATATCGCGCGACAGATCGGAGAAACCTTCGGCAGGCTCGACGCCGTCTTCCTCAACGCCGGCATCGCCGACCTGCGCCCGCTCGATGACTGGACCGAGGCGGCGTTCGACAGGAGCATCGATATCGACCTCAAAGGCCCGTATTTCCTGATCAAGGCCCTGGTGCCGCTGCTTTCGAACCCATCCTCGATCATCCTCAGCGGCTCGGTCAACGCGCATATGGGAATGGCCGGGACACACGTCTATTCGCTCGCCAAGGCCGGCATGATCTCGCTCGCCAGAACGCTCTCCGGCGAACTGATAGGGCGCGGCATCCGCGCCAATGTGATCAGCCCGGGTCCGATCGACACGCCGCTCAACGACAAGCTCGGGCTGGATGCCGAAGCGGCGAAGGCGCGCGCCGAGGCAGTGGTCGGCCTGGTGCCTGCCGGTCGTTTCGGGACCGCCGAGGAAATTGCCAACGCAGTGGTTTTTCTCGCTTCGGACGAATGCCCGTTCATCGTCGGTGCGGGAATTCTGATCGACGGCGGCTTGAGCATCGCCTGATATCGGCACGGCCTGACCCAAGAACACCCGCCAGATGGCGGGTGTCTTTTGTTATGTTCCGAAAGGCCTTACGCCTTGAAGAAGGCCAGAAGGTCGGCGTTGATGATGTCGGCATGGGTCGTGGCCATGCCATGCGGAAGACCCTTGTAGACCTTGAGCTCACCCTTCTTGAGCAGCTTGATGGCGAGCAGCGCGGAGTCCGCGATCGGCACGATCTGGTCGTCGTCGCCATGCATCACCAGCACCGGCACGTCGATTGCCCTAAGGTCCTCGGTGAAGTCGGTTTCCGAGAATGCCTTGATGCAGTCGTAGTGCGCCTTGGTGCCGCCCATCATGCCCTGGCGCCACCAATTGTCGATGACGCCTTGCGAGACTTCGGCGCCGGGACGGTTGAAGCCGTAGAACGGGCCGGCCGGAACATCGCGGAAGAACTGGGCGCGGTTGGCGGCCTGGGCGGAGCGGAAGCCGTCGAACACCTCGATCGGCAGGCCGCCGGGATTGGCCGCGGTCTTGAGCATGATCGGCGGCACCGCGCCGATCAGCACCGCCTTGGCGACGCGGCCGCCAGCGCCGTACTTGGCAACGTAGCGGGCCACCTCGCCGCCGCCGGTGGAATGACCGACATGGATGGCGTTCTTGAGGTCGAGATGCGCAGCGAATTCGGCGACATCGGCGGCGTAGGTGTCCATCTCGTTGCCGGTATCCGTCTGGGTGGAACGGCCATGGCCGCGCCGGTCATGAGCGATGACGCGATAGCCCTTCGACAGGAAGAACAGCATCTGGGCGTCCCAGTCGTCGCTGCTCAACGGCCAGCCGTGATGGAAGACGATAGGCTGGCCAGCTCCCCAGTCCTTGTAGAAAATCTCGGTTCCGTCCTTGGTGGTGATCGTGCTGCTGCCCGGCTTGGTCATCTCAATCTCCATTGATTATTTTCGCGATAATCAATATCGCGACAACGATATCGTTAGCGCAGATCGAAACCCCTGTCCACAAGAAATATATATCGCGATATCATTTTCCGTGGTAAACATTGCAAAATGCTCAGTCGGCAAAGGGAATTCGCCGTGCCTCTCCCGTTGGACAATCAGCTCTGTTTCGCCCTCTACGCCACGAGCATGGCGATCAACCGCACCTACAAGCCCATGCTCGACGAGATGGGGATCACCTACCCGCAATATCTCGTGCTCAACGCGCTGGGAGAGGCGGATGGCATGTCGGTCGGCGCGATCGCGCGCAGGCTGGCGCTGGAATCGAGCACCGTCACGCCTCTGGTCAAGCGCATGGAGCAGGCCGGTCTTGTGAGCCGCCAGCGCAGCCATGCCGACGAGCGCCAGGTGCAGGTTGATCTCACCGTGGCCGGCCGGGCGCTGCTCACGCAATGCAACTGTCTGGGTGAAACGCTCATCGAGCGCTCCGGGATGACATTGGCCGAGATCGATTCCCTCACCCAAAAGGTCTGGGCCTTGCGCGAGGCGCTCGCTGCCGATCAGACCGCTGTTCCGGGCCGACCGTTGGAAATGTAACTCTTCACGCGCGGCAATGGCGGCGCCTCGAGACCCGCGAAAGGGTCGCGCCATGCATCGATCGCCTCGAGTTGGTCATACCAGCGGCGTATCGACGGATAGTCGTCGAGCGGCAGCCCGGCAGCATCGTTGAAGGGCAGAAACGTCGCCATGCGAAAGTCGGCGTACGAGACGGAATTTCCGACCAGCCACCCCCTTTGCGCGAGCACCGGGGCGAGGATGGCGGCAGCCGCGTGGAAAACCCTGAACCCTTCCTCGACCAGGGCCTGGTCGATAGGACCCAGCCCCCAGCGCTGCTTGGTGCCGCGCTCGAAATGCACCATGTCGCAGCCTCTGGCGAAATTCTCCTTGCCCCAGCTTATCCAGCGGATCATGTCCGGCTCATCGTCCCCGCCGCGCCAAAAATTCGAGCCCACCTCGCGGGAGAGCCGACAGGCGATGGCGTCGGCCTCCCACAGGCTCCATCCGGAGCCGACCAGTATCGGCAAGGTCAGATTTGGGTTGAGCACGCGATAGCGCTCGGCCTGCCCCGATGCCATGGGTGAGGCGAATTCGAACGTAACGTCCGCTTTGAGATGGCGCGCCGTCGCGACTCCGAGGCGAGGATTGGGATTGCGGCTGAACAGGAGTTTCATATCGAATGCTCGCGGGTTGGTTGAGACAACTGCCGCAGGACGATTGAAGCCTGCCCGATCCTACATCCGGACGGACGGGGAATCTTGACTGTATGCTTTCGACATTGGAAACGTCGCGAAAGCCTTCCAGACCAACCGCTTGCGCCTGCGCCCGCCTTCCGCTATAGAGCCGCCACCCGCGTAGACACCCTTGGAGGCAACGCGGCGGAAGGCTGCCTTCCCTTGTGATCCCCGAACAAAGGTCCGCTTCTGGCGGCCACCGGCGTTCGGACATCCAGGCCTGGCGGCTTTCGACGTTTCGGCTGGGCATATTGCCTGCCGCAAACGCTCCACAACACGCGAAAGGAAATGCCATGAGCCACGATACTTACGAGCTCAAGGCCGAAGCGCGCGAACAGGTCGGTAAGGGGTCCGCCCGTGCAGTTCGCCGTAACGGTAAAGTGCCTGCAGTGATTTACGGCGACAAGCAGCCTCCCCTGGCGATCGCCCTCAACTACAAGGACGTCTACTACAAGATCCACGGCGGCGGGTTCCTGACCACGGTCGCCACGATCGATGTCGGCGGCAGCAAGATCCAGGTTCTGCCCAAGGACTTCCAGCTCGACCCGGTCAAGGATTTCCCGGTCCATGTCGACTTCCTGCGCATCGGCAAGGACACCGAGGTCAATGTCGACGTGCCTGTCCACTTCATCAATGAGGACAAGTCGCCCGGCATCAAGCGCGGCGGCGTGCTCAACATCGTGCGTCACGAGGTCGAGTTCCACTGCCCGGCCAACGCGATCCCGGAGTTCATCACCGTCGATCTCGCCGGCACGGATATCGGCGACTCGATCCACATCTCGGCGGTTACGCTCCCGGCCGGCGTCAAGCCGGTCATCGCCGACCGCGACTTCACCATCGCCACCATTG
>NZ_RZOS01000869.1:0-1226 GCF_004022605.1 Mesorhizobium sp. M4B.F.Ca.ET.089.01.1.1 | reverse complement strand
TTGCACGCGATCCTCTTTCCTGTGTCCGCTGCGGCGGTTTCCAGGTGGTTCCCCCACTCCGTCGCCGCTTCGCGGCGCCACCTCTCCCCCCTCCGGAGGGAGAGGAAAGGAGCCTCCGCGGGGGAGATGGCCGGCAGGCCAGAGGGGGGCGCGAAGGAACGCGGCTTTCGCTAAGTTCCGCCAAGGTGCAGCGTGCGGCTCGCGCCTCGCTCTGACCCCCGCATTACCGCCGGCATCGCCGCGCTAGGCGCCATCGCCTTGCTGATCGGCGGGGCCTTTGCCGGCCTTGTCCTCGAAGGCGCGCATGATTTCTCCGGCGCCGCCTCGGCCTTCGATCCCTATCTGCTGCGCGTCGTGCGCTTCACGCTGTGGCAGGCGCTGTTGTCGACGCTGCTTTCCGTCGTGCCGGCGTTGTTCGTCGCACGCGCGCTTTCCCGGCATCCGCGATTTCGCGGGCGCGGCCTGATCCTGCAGCTCTTCGCCCTGCCGCTGGCGCTGCCGGCGATCGTTGCGGCGCTCGGCATTCTGGCACTCTATGGCAGCGCCGGCTATTTCGCCGGCCTGCTCGGCGGCCGGGATTGGCCGGGCATCTACGGACTGTCCGGCATCCTCGTCGCCCATGTCTTCTTCAACCTGCCCCTGGCCACGCGCCTGTTCCTCGAGGCGCTGGGCACTGTGCCGGCCAATCACTGGCGGTTGGCAAGCCAGCTCGGCATGGGCGTCCGGCCCGCCTTCCGGCTGATCGAGTGGCCGGCGCTGCGGGCGGCGCTGCCCGGCGTCGCCGGGCTGGTGTTCATGCTGTGCATCACCTCCTTCACCATCGTGCTGACGCTCGGCGGCGGGCCGGCCGCCACGACGCTGGAGGTCGCCATCTACCAGGCGCTGCGCTTCGATTTCGATCCGGCGCGGGCGGTGACGCTGACGCTGCTGCAGATCGCGCTGACCTTCGCCGTGGTGCTGGCGCTGACGCGGCTCGGCGCCAACACGGCCGGCGACGCCAACCTGCCGGTGGCGGCGCGCCGCTACCTTTCGGCGAGCCCGGCGGAAACCTTGCTGAACGCGGCCCTGATCGTGCTCGCCCTGCTGTTCGTGGCCGGCCCGATAGCGGCGACGGTCGCGGCAGGCCTCGGCGCCGACCTCGGCCGGCTGGCCGGCGAGGGCGCGGTGCGGCAGGCGACGCTGACCAGCGTGGTGCTGGCCTTCCTGTCGGCGTCGCTCGCGGTGAC
>NZ_RZOS01000868.1:0-1229 GCF_004022605.1 Mesorhizobium sp. M4B.F.Ca.ET.089.01.1.1 | reverse complement strand
GTGCGCCGGAACCGAAAGCGGCGGGACCGATCCTTGCCAAGGGGACAGTGGAGGTCCTCTGACCAAAGCCCATGGCAAAAACCCTATCTTGGTTGGAATTGTCTCGAGTGGGGCCGGTTGCGGAAGGACATACGGTGTGTATACGCGCGTGTCGTATTATCGCGAGTGGATCACGAAACATACCGGTGACTGAGGGGGCGAGTCGGGATGCGTGCAGGGTGGAAAGTTCACGTTGCCGCGTATCCGAACGCGCAGAATGTCCAGACTAATCGGAGTTCATCTAACAGGTATCCTGACCATGTCCCATGAAGGCTGTGCAGGCTAGGAAGCCCCGAGGCACCCGCGCCTGGCTCATCAGCGGAGCTGGGGGCTCTGATTAGACCCGCCGGAGATCAGGGCGGCGGGCTCTATCCAGCGGCACTGTATGACGCCAAGTCCAAACGCAAATTTGATGACGACGTGCGCGATAGCGGGCTTGGGGATTTTGTCGAGGCGGTCGAAGCCACCCCTCACGCCCTTGGCTAAGAAACCAAGCCTTCTTCAGCTTCCAAGAGACCGAGCACAGTGGTGCCAGAGTGGTCGGTCGAGGCATGCTGGCGAATGCGCGACAAAAGCAGCTTGTGGCCATAGAAGGCAGCGACACAAGCAAGACTGGTCGCCCCGCAATCGGTGATATCGCGCTGCTTAAACTTGCTGACCTTGCTTGACATGGCGGCTCGCTGACTGTCTGGAAATTGAAGATTAGTCGCCCGCGTAGAGCGGATTGAGCTAATCGTCGACTTTATCATAGAGGAGTTGCAGCAAAGTGCGGCCTGCAACGAGAAAGCGTGCCCAAACGGTAATGCCTTTCTTCAGGTGAGCGATGCCCCCGTTCTTAAGGACGAGTTGGTTGCGAGACAGCGCAAGGGGGACCTTGAAGAAGGGCTCCCGCCGTGGAGAATGGAGTCCTGCGCCACGTTGAGCACCTTGGCGTCAGTGACACCCCATTGATTGTAGTTTGTAGGCATCGATTTGGATATGCACCGACTGGCCCGGGTGCACAAAAGCGATGTCTTTGGGGGGAACGTAGATTTCCACCACCAGTTCGGTACCGGCGAAACCCAACCGACGTTTTGCCCGGCCTGTACGTAGCTGCCGGAAGTGAGGCCTGAGAATTGCTCAAGAGTACTGGGGCTCGAATATGAGTCAGATCCCGCTCGTTCTCGAGCTCATGCAAAGTGGCCGTGAGC
>NZ_RZOS01000867.1:0-1230 GCF_004022605.1 Mesorhizobium sp. M4B.F.Ca.ET.089.01.1.1 | reverse complement strand
CCTTCGTGCCGGATGGCGCGCCGCCCGGCATGGTCGCTGTAGGCGCCGCCAACGGCGCCTTCGGCCTCGGCGTTTGCCTGCGCCACGGGTTTGAGGCCGGCGCCGCAGCAGCAAGCGATAGCGGGCGCAGCGGCACCGCAGGTTCAGCGCCGGTCGCCGACGACGAGGCCTTCTCGCTGACCCCGCTCTGGCACATCCCCGGCAAGGGCAAGGCCTTCGTCGACCAGCAGCACGACGTCACCGCTTCCGACGTCGAACTGGCGCAGCGCGAAGGTTTCGAATCGGTCGAGCACCTCAAGCGCTACACCACGCTCGGCATGGCGACCGACCAGGGCAAGACCTCCAACATTGCCGGCCTCGCCATCATGGCCGCCGTCACCGGCAAGTCGATCCCGGAAACCGGCACGACGATCTACCGGCCGCCCTATGTGCCGGTCGCCATCGGCGCCTTCGCCGGCCACCATCGCGACGAGACCTTCCATGCGACGCGGCTGACGCCGTCACATCACTGGGCGGCGGAACAGGGCGCGGTGTTCGTCGACACCGGTTTATGGAAACGGGCGCAGTGGTATCCCCGCGCGGGCGAAAAGGACTGGCTGGAATCGGTGACCCGCGAGGTCAAGGCGGTGCGCGGCGGCGTAGGCTTCTGCGATGTCTCGACGCTGGGCAAGATCGACGTGCACGGTCCCGACGCCGGCGTCTTCCTCGACCGCGTCTACATCAACTCGTTCTCCAACCTCGCCGTCGGCAAGGCGCGCTACGGGCTGATGCTGCGCGAAGACGGCATCGTCTACGACGACGGCACGACCTCGCGGCTGGCCGAGGACCACTATTTCCTCACCACCACGACCGCCAAAGCCGGGCTGGTGATGCAGCATCTCGAATTCTGCCGCCAGGTGCTGTTCCCCGAACTCGACGTGCAGCTGTCTTCGGTCTCCGACCAGTGGGCGCAGTTCTCCATCGCCGGGCCGAAGACCCGTGACCTGCTTCGCGAAATTGTCGATCCCGCCGAGGACCTGTCGAACGAAGGCTTTCCGTTCATGGGCGCGCGCGAAGTCGCCTTGCGCGGCGGCATCAAGGCCAGGCTGTTCCGCATTTCCTTCTCCGGCGAAATGGCGTTCGAGATTTCGGTGCCGGCGCGTTACGGCGAGGCGCTGGTGCGCAATCTGATGATTGCGGGAAAATCGTTAGGCGTGACACCTTACGGCACCGAGGCGCTCGGCGTGATGC
>NZ_RZOS01000866.1:0-1231 GCF_004022605.1 Mesorhizobium sp. M4B.F.Ca.ET.089.01.1.1 | reverse complement strand
GCCTGAGCAGCGGCGCCAGAAACTTCAGGATCGGCCTCAGCACCGTGACCTGCCAGATCAGGTTGACCCGAGTGCCATTTCCCGATGGCGACAGTTCCGCCCGCCACAGGCCGTCGAAATCGCCGAAGGTCTTGACCACCACGAGCCGGCCGGGTTCGAGTTCGGCCGCCTCGATGATGAAGTTCAGTTCGTAGGGCAGGGCGCCGCGCGCCCGGGCCTTTGCCCGCGAGCCGACCACGCCCTTGCCCTTCTTGTCGAGCGGCACGACCTGCTTGTAGACGTCGCCCCACCAGAGCGGCAGCAGTTCGGCGTCAGAGAGCACATCCCAGACCTCTTGCGGCGTCGCCTCTGGAATATCCCAGCTCTCGTCGAAGCGGAAGACGTTGCTCGGCATGGCGGTTCGCCCCCGGTGGCGCAGACGGCCACTTTAGCGACGGCTTGTTTGTTGCGCCAGTGCCGTGCGCCGGCGCTCAGGCAAGTTGCCTGAGGTAGTAGCGCACAGCCTTCTTGCCGCCATGGATGACCGCGTCGCCGACCTCGGCGAACCCCAGCGCCGCATGGAAGGCGTCCGAAGCCGGATTGGGCGGATCGGCATTCACCTCGCAGGTGACGATCGCCTGCCCCGAGCGCGCGACGTGCTCGAACAGATCCTCGTAGAGCCGTCGGGCATGGCCACGGCCGCGCGCGACTGCGGCGACGACGACCCGGTCGACATAGACGAAGCGCTGATAGCGCTCGCGGAACCAGAGGAAGTTCGGGCTGTCGTAGTCGGCGTCCTGGTCGAAGGTCATGATGAAGGCCTCGAGCGCGCCAATGCGGCGCGCATAGAAGGCCTCGCCGAGCAGGAAGGAGAGCCGCTCGGGTTCGAGCCAGGACAGTTCCGCCGCATGCTCGTTGTTGAGCGCGAGGATGGCGGGCTCGTCCCTGGGCGAAACGCGGTCGATCGGCGAGCGTCCTTCGGTCATCGCATCTTCCCCGGGATCAGGCCCTGACGGCCGCGATGGTCGCCGCCACCAATGCCCCGTCGGTCACCGTGGTGCGGTACTCGCGGTCGAGGTCGCTACCGCCCATGCCGACGCGCGGGTTGCGGTAGCGCATGGCGCTCGGCACATCGGCAAGCGCGGCGAAATGCATTTCCTTCAGCCCGGTCCTGGCGAGCACCTCTGCGATATTGTCGGGATCGAGCCCGCCGCAGCCGAGGATGATGATGCGCTCGCCGGCCTGTTGGACG